>CAZVLV010000047.1:0-2552 GCA_964628015.1 uncultured Aquiluna sp.
AGGTCGGTGAAGTAGCACCGCTCAATCGCGTAATTAGCCAATCACCTGCTGCGGGAACAGAAATTCCCAAGGGCTCGACCGTAACGATCCGCATAATTTAGTAGTGATCAAGACCTTCATGGTGAAGAAGTTTCCTCTTCATCTGGGTTCCAAATTCATATCCACCTATTCCGTGCGCAGCAACCACACGGTGACATGGAACTATAAGAACAAGATTATTTCGAGCGCACACGGATCCGACAGCTCGAGCCGCACCCGGTGACCCTGCGATGTTTGCGAGTTCGCTATAACTCTTCGTAGTCCCTGAGGGAATTAACCGCATGTGGGAATACACGGCTCGAGAAAACTCCGTGCCCCCCTGCTCAACATCGAAATCCTCAAAGGCATCGAGTTCGCCGTCGGAATACCTGGAGCATGCCGCATGCAGGCTACTTCTTTTCCGAAGGACAAAATTCTTATCCATTTGATCGCGAAAACTCGCGTGAATAATTGATCCAGTGCTGTCATTGACAGCGAAGTACAAAGTTCCGGCTGGAGTTGCAGCAGACCCACGCCAAAACATGAGTCTTTATCTTTTGATCAACATGTCAGCCACGAGGAAAGCAAGCTCTAAACTTTGTTCCCGATTAAGTCGTGGATCACATGCGGTTTCATATCTCTGGTGTAGATCGCCTTCTTCGACTCCACCCGTTCCGCCTACACATTCTGTGACATCGTCACCTGTGAGTTCAATATGAATTCCGCCTGGGAAGGTACCTAATTCGCGGTGAACCTCAAAGTAGCCTTCCACCTCAGCAATGACATCGTCGAACAAACGAGTCTTGTGTCCGCTTGCCGCTTCCCGGGTGTTGCCATGCATGGGATCACATACCCACACCACAGGTACTCCGCTGGCATCTACCTTTTGAACGATTGATGGAAGTTTTTCTCGAACCTCTCCAGCGCCCATACGGGTAATTAATGACAGTCGACCTGGAATGTTGTCAGGGTTAAGGATTCGCGCGGCCTCCACAATGTCCTCGGGCGATGCGGTAGGGCCAACCTTCATGCCAATGGGATTAGAAATGGTGGAAGCAAAGTGCATGTGAGCACCATCCAATTGACGGGTCCGCTCCCCAATCCACAGGAAATGCCCCGAAACGTCGTAGGGCTTACCCGTGCGTGAATCAATCCGAGTCAGTGCACGTTCGTAATCCATGGACAGCGCCTCATGTGCCGCGTAGAACTCCACCCTTTGAAATTCCTCGGGGTCTGCACCACATGCATGCATGAAAGACAATGCCCGATCTATATCGGCGGCCATGAGTTCATATCTTTGACCGGCAAGGGAGTCTCGAACAAAGTCCTGATTCCAAGCATGCACTTGTCGAAGATCAGCAAAGCCGCCCATGGTGAAGGCCCTCACAAGGTTGAGTGCGGCACCGGAAGCATGGTAGGCACGAAGTAGACGCTCAGGATCCGGCCGGCGTGCCGCAGCATCAAATTCAATTGCGTTCACAGCATCGCCGAGGTACGAAGTCATTTCGATGCCATTTCGACTTTCAATCGTCTTGCTTCGAGGCTTGAAATACTGCCCCGCAAGTCGACCCATTTTGACAACAGGAAGCGACGCTGCATAAGTGAGAATCACTGACATTTGTAAAACGGTTTGTAGCCGTGCTCTAATCGAGTCAGCCGTGTTTGCCTCGAAAGTTTCCGCGCAGTCACCGCCGGTGAGCACGAATGCTTCACCACGGGATGCCGCTGCAAGTCGATCGGTGAGTTGATCGCACTCGCCAGCAAAGACAAGCGGGGGCATGCGACGCAGGGTTGCCACGGAATCTGCGAGGGCATCCATGTCTGGCCAAGGGGGCTGCTGGGCAGCGGGGAGGTCAGGCCACTCCACCGTCATGGGTGACTCGGAACGCGATCGCATGGCTTAAGGGTAGAGGTCAGGCTTAGCCGAAGAAGGCAGTGGCTTCTTCATAGCGGGAAATCGGCACTGTTTTGAGGGTTCCGGTGGCAACCCCCAGAGGAACCCGAACAATGTCTGTGCCCTGCAAGCCCACCATGGTTCCCCAAGCACCATCTTTCACGGATTCGATCGCCTTCAGCCCGAAACGAGTTGCGAGAACACGATCGAAGGCGGTGGGTGTTCCTCCGCGCTGTACGTGACCCAGAACAGTGGTTCGTGCTTCATGCCCGGTGCGCTCTTCCAGTGACTTAGCCAACCACTCCCCTATGCCCGCCAATTGCACATGGCCGAACGCATCAAGAGGGGCATCCTTTGTCATGAGTTCGCCATCACGGGGTAAGGCACCTTCTGCCACACAAATAATGGGCGCGTAATTCGTTTCAAACCTCGAATTCACCCACCCCACTACCTGATCGAGGTCGAAAGGAACTTCAGGGATCAAGATCACGTTCGCACCAGCAGCCATACCTGAATGCAAAGCAATCCAACCGGCATGACGACCCATGACCTCACAAATAAGAATTCGATGATGAGATTCGGCTGTTGTGTGAAGGCGATCCATGGCCTCAGTTGCAATGGTGACAGCTGTATCAAACCC
>CAZVLV010000047.1:2562-8579 GCA_964628015.1 uncultured Aquiluna sp.
AGTCAGTACCGCTGAGGTCGTTGTCAATTGTTTTGGGCACGCCCACAACAGGGAACCCAACCTCGGTCAAGGCGGTGGCCACACCAAGGGTGTCTTCACCGCCAATGGCAATAAGTGCGTCCAACCCAAGCTCTGCCATGTTCTTTTTGATCTTTTCAACACCGCCTTCAACCTTGATGGGGTTGGTGCGTGATGATCCAAGAATGGTTCCACCTCGAGGCAGAATTCCTCTCACCGTCTCAACGTTGAGTGGCATGGTGAGTCCTTCGAGCGGACCTTTCCATCCGTCACGGAAGCCCACAAACTCAAATCCATACTCCTGTACGCCTCGTCGAACTGCAGCACGGATTACCGCATTAAGTCCTGGGCAGTCGCCTCCACCTGTGAGCACACCAACGCGCATGTGAAAAACCTTCCATTGAATGACTTCGTCAATGTAAACGCTATCACCCCCCTGGACTTGGGCCTCTGACTACCATTTACGCGTGTCGATGGAATCCAATGCCCGAGTCCTTGCCATAGATGGTGGCACCACTGGAATGACCGCGCTGCTCGTTAACCACGAGGGTGTTATCACGAGTTCCGGGTACCAAGAGTTTCCTCAACATTTCCCTGAAGAAGGATGGGTAGAACACGATCTGGGGGAAATGTGGTCTGCCACGCTGATGGCAGTGGAGAAAGCTATTACCGCACACAAGGCAGCTAATGGCACCTCCCCCGAGATCATTTCCATTGGAATAACCAACCAACGAGAAACATTGTGCATGTGGGATAGGGAAACTCTGGGTTCACCTCGACGAGCAATTGTGTGGCAGGACCGACGAACTGCAGATATCTGTGCCGATATGAAAATCCAGGGCCTTGAACCTACGATCACTCGCTTGACCGGGCTGAGATTAGACCCCTACTTCAGCGCATCGAAGCTCGTGTGGATCAGAGAAAACGAGCCACATATCTGGGCACAGGTGCAAAGTGGACGAATTGCCATCGGCACTGTTGACTCATATTTGATTGCCCGCATGACTCG
The DNA here is from genome assembly GCA_964628015.1 of uncultured Aquiluna sp. Taxonomy (GTDB): domain Bacteria; phylum Actinomycetota; class Actinomycetes; order S36-B12; family S36-B12; genus UBA4592. The sequence goes on from CAZVLV010000047.1 coordinate 3,590, forward strand.
AGGACTCGAGCACATCACCGATCACACAAATGCATCGCGCACACTCTTGTATGACATCAACGTGGGGACATGGTCGGAAGAACTCGCAGAAATATTTGGTGTGGACATCACAACTCTTCCCACCATTGTGACGAGCAGCGGAGTTGTTGCGCATTCAGATCCCACTGCATTTCTTGGCATAAGCGCACCAATCGCAGGAATTGCGGGCGATCAACAAGCTGCATTAGTTGGGCATGCAGGGCTTGAAGCGGGTCAAGCTAAATGCACGTACGGCACCGGTTCATTCTTACTCATGCATACTGGTTCAACAATCATCCACTCTCCTCATGGGTTACTGACAACAGTGGCGCTAGCAATAAATGGTGACCGGACATTTGCATTAGAGGGAGCAATATTTGTCACAGGTGCAGCAGTCCAGTGGCTTCGCGACGGGCTCGGCATCATTGACTCCGCATCCGAAGTAGAAAGTCTTGCAGCCAGCGTGCCTGACACAGGTGGGATCGTCTTCGTTCCAGCGTTAACAGGACTCGGTGCACCCGACTGGGACCCACACGCCCGAGGAACAATCATTGGGATTAATCGAGGATCAACACGGGCTCATATTGCTCGAGCCACTCTCGAAGCAATTGCCTGCGAAGTGAAAGACGTTGTGGACATCATGATCGCCGAAGGCTCCCATCCGCTCCCCTATCTCGCGATAGATGGAGGTGCGGCCGCAAACGATCTTCTATGCCAACTGCAGGCAGACTTCATTGGCAAGCTGGTAAGACGCCATTCGCAATTGCAAACAACTGGATTAGGGGCTGCGTACCTAGCTGGCGTTGGCGTGGGTTTTTGGAGTGGCTGGGATGAAATTAAGGAGTTACCTCGATCTTCAGGTGAATTCATCCCGCTTGTGGAACGAGCAACAGAACACGCTCGATGGAGGAAGGGCGTTCAACGCTCACTTAACTGGACAGATTAGTTAATTCCATGGCCCTGCAGTTATGGTCCTCTGCTATTGAAGCGCGGAACGCGAGTCAGCGTGCTCTCCCTGTGAGATCAATTCCTTCGCTCGAGTCGCATACATGTCAACATATTCCTGTCCAGACAATGTCATGAGTTCAAACATAACTTCATCGGTCACTGAACGCAAAACGAACCTGTCATCCTCTAGACCTTCATAGCGCGAGAAATCCAATGGTTTGCCAAATCGAATTCCCACGCGCATAAGTTGTGGTCGAATTGTCCCTGGAGGCTGAATCTCGTATGTGTTTATCATCGCAACTGGCATGATGGGTGCACCCGACTCCAATGCCATGCGGGCTAAACCTGTTTTCCCACGATAAAGAATTCCGTTCGGGGAACGTGTGCCTTCTGGGTAAATTCCGAGAATATTTCCTTCTTCCAGCACTTCCAAAGCCGTGAGAATTGCCGCTTCGGAGGCGCGTCCACCTGATCGATCCACCGGCAACTGACCGACACCCGAAAAAAACATTTTGCTAAAGAATCCCTTAACGCCTTTACCTGTGAAGTAGTCACTTTTCGCTAAGAACGTCATTGGACGCTTCACCATCAGCGGCAAGAAAAAGGAGTCAGAGAAGGAAAGGTGATTGCTGGCCATAATGACCGGGCCGTGCGCAGGAATATATTCCTGACCTTCAAGCCACGGGCGAAACAGCACTTTAAGCCACGGGCCTATCAATATGTACTTGAGAAACCAGTACAGCACCGCGCCCACTCCTCTCCTGTGTAAACACGAATCCTTCGTGCGAGCGGATCATTGTTCAGAACCGACAATCCTCGACTCGTGCCAACACCCGAGAGCCTAGGGCATTACTCTGGAGTCATTCGCTTTTCCGCACTTTCAAGGAGAAAGACATGCCACTAATGCCCGGCGCCGAACCTTGGTTTCATGAGGGCAATTCCACGGGCGTGCTCCTTATTCATGGGTTTACCGGGTCTCCCGCCTCCATGGTGCCCTGGGGAAAAGCTATGGCCGCACACGGCCTGACCGTTCGAGTCCCTCGCCTACCTGGACATGGTTCTCGCTGGCAAGACATGAACCTCACCACATGGGAAGACTGGTACTCCGAAGTAGAACGAAATTTTCTCATCCTTAAGCAGTCGTGCGACAAAATTTTTGTTTTCGGGCTATCCATGGGTGGATCACTCACACTAAGGCTTGCCGAAATGCACGGCGATGAAATTGCAGGAATTGTTTTGGTGAATCCTGCTGTTCACTCCGAACGCCCTGATCGTCACCTGCTCCCAGCAATTTCACGAGTTATTGGATCTTTCCCGGGGATTTCCAATGACATCAAGAAGAGCGGACAAGACGAAGTTGCTTACTCCAAGATTCCACTGAAAGCAGCCCATTCATTGAGTAAATTGTGGAAGATCATTAAGTCAGATATTTCACGCGTCACCCAGCCGCTACTTCTATTCAGAAGCGAAGAGGATCATGTGGTGGAACCCAGCAATGCGGAATGGATTCTGAAGCATGTGAGTTCAACTGATAAAGCAGAAGTGGTACTCAAGGATTCATTCCACGTCGCCACCCTTGACAATGATGCACCTCTCATTGAGTCCCTCAGTGCCGATTTCATTCAACGACTTTCTCGATAATTATGAGCGCTCAACCACCATCCGAAAATCCCGAACCTGATGATCCCGAACTCGAACGCGTTCACCAGGAAGCATGGGATGCGATCGTTGCTGACCTGAGTGGGCAGGTTGATCTGGGACCGCAATTTCGCCCAGATCCACAACCTGAGGAATACGACTACATTGACGCTTATTTCGATGAAGGTTATGAACCACCTGAGCCACCACCCATTCAAGTGCCTGTTGATGCCATTTCCCGATTCGCTTGGGCCGGAGTTATCGCTGGACCAATAATCATGTTGGTGAGTTACGTAGCAGGGTTGGGATCTGTGATCTCAGTGGCCGGACTCGTTGCTACCGTGGCTGGTTTTGCTTTCCTCATCGCGAAGCGCGACAAACATGTGCCGCCAGGACAGGATTTCGGCGACGGCGCAGTCGTCTAGCCGCGGGTGAATGCGCGACGGCGCAGTCGTCTAGCGAACGGGTGAAAATCGGAGGCGCGCCAAATCAGCTGCGCCAACGATTCCGGCTTTGTTACCTAATTCAGCGGCTCGAATTTCAGGGATCGGCCGGTACGCACGCCCCATAACGCGCTCGGCGAGGGTGACTCGGGCACTTCCCAGGAGAAGCTCTCCCGCTTCGGAAACTCCCCCTCCAATGACAAATACTTCAGGATCCAAAATAGCGGTGAGACTGGCCAAACCCCTACCCAGCCATACGCCGAGTTGCTCCAGAGATGCAATGGCAACGGGATCACCCTCCAGTGCGGCAGCAGTGATGTGTTCGCCTTTGACACCTTCTGGGGTTCCGTCACCGAAAGACAAAAGCACTTGGGCATCAAAAAGTTTTTCCGCTGCCAGCCTTCGTGTTTCTCTCACGAGTGCATTCCCACTCGCATACTGCTCCCAGCAACCCTTGCGTCCGCACCCGCATTGCAAGCCGTCCGCCACGGCACCCATGTGACCGATTTCGCCAGCAGCGCCGTGAGCCCCGCGCAGCAGCTCGCCGTTGAGAACAACACCGCCGCCAATCCCTGTGCCGACGGTCACGGTGACAACATTGTTCGCTCCGCGGCCAGCGCCAAATTTTGCTTCACCCCATGCTGCGGCATTTCCATCGTTGTCGACCAAAACAGGCAAACCTGTTGAGTTCTCCAAGATAGCTCGTGCTGGAACATCGGCCCATTGAAGATTCGGGGCGAATAGAACAGTTGAGCAACTGAGATCTACTGGCCCAGCCACCCCAACACCTACGCCAGCTATGGAGCCGTCTACCTGGGCGATTGTTTCGTCAATGACCTCCGCGACTACTTCGAGCACACCGGTCGAGTCTGCGCGTGGTGTTTTACGCCGCACCTTGTTCAAGATTTCACCGTGCTCATTGACAAGTCCTGCCAATATCTTGGTGCCACCGATATCAACACCGACACTAATACTCACATGCAGACCTTAATCCCGCACAATCGGTAGCCATTGAATACCTGACTCAGGGGAATCCACTGCTGCTGTAGCAGGCGCCGTTTCCACAGTAATGGATCCGAAAGTCGAAGTATTCACGCTAGATAGCACTTTAAGCACGGAACTGACATCTATGTCGCGGAGTTCCTTAGGCAAGACATTCGTGATTGATTCTGGCGCGCCTAGTGAAGCCAACCACTCACCTAGATCTCTTGGCTCTACTGAGTCGGCCACAGTTCCTCCTTGACGGTGAAGTAGACAGCGATATGCGATGACGAGAGGGTGCAATTGTGAGCCTGCATTCGGGAGCATGCGGCCGGCAACTGAATAAAGCGACGAACACCATCAAGTTGAACAACAAGGTTGTTCTCATATATTCCAATATTTAAATCGTTTTTCTTTGCACCCGGATAATCAATCGCATAGAGGAACTCACGAGTCGCGATCTCCATCAGAGTTCCTGGCTTCACCACAAATCCGGTCGAATGATCCACATTTCGCATTGCTGCCAACTTGCTTGGTTTATATCCGGATCGCAGCCAAACAAGGCCTGCACCTGCTGATACCAGCTTGCGGGCCCATGAGTTCATTTGTTTGGCCGACACCTTTGACCCGCCAACTAATTGCAAGGTGTCAACTCGCAGACCAAGAAGTGATGCTTTCTTGAGATCTTTCTTGCCTTGCTTCACTGAGATGGGATCTGCGGGAATAACGCTATGTAGTGAACACTTCGCTGAGCGCAGTGCGTCTAAAGTCGATTGGACTCGCGATTGAACTACGAGCAACAGCTCTCGAGCTTGGGATTTCTGCGATCCGCACCACATGGCGAATCGGGGTGAATCTAAATCTCGCAGGATCATGTTAAGTGCCTCAAGTTGATCCATGACTCGAACGCACTCACTGATGGAATCGAATTCAATAACCCCTGAATCGCCCACATCGATGAC
>CAZVLV010000048.1:0-4586 GCA_964628015.1 uncultured Aquiluna sp.
CAAGCTTGCGCAATTCTTTATCAAAGTCAACGACTTCAGCAGCAGGCGTCCGAAGAACCGGGTCTCCAAAGTTGCGAATCGGCAGGATTGTCATGGTTCGAGTCTAGGACATGGATTCATTCGTGGAAAATTACGAATACATCTTATTGGAATTAGAAGTCTCGGGGATCGACTCGGACTTGCACATGGTGACTGCGTGAATCTGCTGATCGGACTCGAGTTATTTCCGCCAACCGTTGGGTCAACTGTCCGCCATGGGATCGCTCAACAATAAGGAATGCGTGCGATTTGGCCGGATCAGCAGAGTCAACCGGTCCCAATACCCGCAGTGATGGGATGGTCATTACTTGCTGTGTGATGCTCTCAACATCTGTGCGCTTACCGTCTAGTCGAAATGCGCGATATACCGGAGGCAGGCGCGCTTCCCCGCGTTCAAACAATTCGCGTTGGGCTGCCCACGGTGAATCCCAGCGACTTACGGCCTGCACTGCGCGGTCTTCAGACGGCGCCACAATGATAATTTCGGCATCAGGTGCACCCAACACTGCTGCGCCAAACAGCCTTCTGGTGAGCGACTCTTGAGCCAGCAAGGAGATAGCCCCCGTTGTGGCATCTAGGGCAATTACTGCGCGGTAACCATTTTGTGCAACTGGCTCCGCCCCTGGAGTAGCGACAACTATTCGTGGCTCGTCACCGACTTCAGCGATCATGCGATCCGATTGAGACCACAACACCGGGGTTCCCGCAAATGCTCGGCCGATTTCTTCGGCTGTCCGTTCTGCTCCAATCGACAGCGCCGAGATCTCGCGTCCACCACATGCGCACTTCCATGCGGTGGCGCCGCATCGATTACAGGACATGTATTGCCTAGTTTCGTGCCTTGATCCTTGTCGAGTGATTGCAATGCCTCCGCCGCAAGCACAAACGGCACGAACACCACATTCCTTGCATACGAAGGCAGGGATATAGCCGCGACGAGACACCTGAATAAGCACAGGTCCGTGGGCGATTCCTTTTTTTACGGCCTGCCAGGCAACATGTGGAATTCGAGCTTTTGCTGGGTCGCGCTCGGAATCTTCGGGATACATTCCCCGAACCTTGCCGAATACACGCTGTCGAGCTTGTTCGGTGGGATTAATCTCTTGAGCCCACCCCGAGTCACACCACGATTGTGTGACAAGAGACCTGCTATTTGCACCAACAATGAGGGAGCATCCACTTTCGTGGCTCCGAAGAGCCGCAACTTCTCTCGCATCCCAATAAGGAGCGTGCGGTTCCGCGAAGTTGTCATTGCCGTCGTCCCAGACAATGATTGTGGACAGGTGGGCAACAGGCGCGAAGATGGCAGAACGCGTTCCAATGACGAAATTGTTGTGGCCGTTAATTATGTCGAGAAATGTTTGATACCTTTCCTTGGGACCAAGCTCCGCCATCAAGATGGCTGGTGAGAACTCACGGCAGGCTTCTGCCACTTGCGCAACGTCTTTTGCATCAGGCACGACAATCAGTAGGCCTGCATCCTGCTGTGAACCTCTCACACAACGGGCGAGTTCCTGAATTTCGCGGCGCCAGTCTGACGCCGGCGCCGATGCCCAACATGCGCGAACACTGGTCTGCGATGAAAGACTTTCGCACAATCGAGTTCCGTGCATGTAGTTTTCCCAGACCCCCACCGATGGCGGAACAATTGGGTGAAAATTCGTCAGCGATTCATGGGAATGAGTTCTTCCGTGTTTACTCGGAACTGCAGATCGAACTACATCCCAGAACAACCCTGCGTATCGATCGGTCACAGCAATCACGAGTGACAAGGTTTCCGGGGTGAGCGCGGGACCAATAACTCGCTCTATGGGCTGAAGCTTCTCGAAATCAGATTCATTTATTCGACGAAGAATGATGGCGTCTGTGAGTTTGCCATGAAATCGGACTCGAACTTTGGCGCCAATGTGAGCGTCGAGGTCCAGATCCCGTGGCACCAGGTAATCGAAATCACGATCCAGATGGGCAATGGAGACATCGACACGAACTTGAGCAATGGGGAGTTGCTCCGCGACAACAACGGCGGCTTTCTTTGTTGCTCGAGTTCGTGCTTTTGCAACTGTGGGGTCAGCAACAAGCAGTAGTTGCTCGGGCCCCGAATCCACTACAGGCCAGCAGCTGCACGCAACTGGTCAGCGCGATCCACACGTTCCCACGTGAAGAGTCCATCTTGCGAAGGACGACCAAAGTGTCCATATGCAGCTGTTTTGCGGTAAATCGGACGCAACAGGTCTAGATCACGAATGATGGCTGCGGGACGAAGATCAAATACCTCGAGGACCGCTTCCTGAATCTTTTCATCGCTCACAACACCCGTACCAAACGTCTCCACAAACACACCCACCGGATGTGATTTTCCAATTGCATAAGCGACCTGGACCTCACAACGAGTGGCTAGTCCTGCAGCGACAACATTCTTGGCTACCCAACGAGTTGCGTAGGCAGCTGAGCGATCCACCTTTGACGGATCTTTACCCGAGAATGCACCGCCTCCGTGGCGAGCCATGCCACCGTAGGTGTCAACAATGATTTTGCGTCCGGTCAATCCAGCATCGCCCATGGGTCCGCCCACAACGAAATTTCCTGTCGGATTGACCAAAAGTCGGTAGTTCGATGAATCAAGATCTACATCAGCCAGAATTGGATCTACTACATATTTGCGAATATCAGGCGCTAATTGGGTATCGAGGTCGATGCCCTCGGCGTGCTGGCTACTCACGACAATTGTGTCGATATAGAGGGGCTTGTCATTTTCGTCGTAGGCAATGGTTACCTGTGTTTTGCCATCGGGGCGCAGGTAATCCATTTGTCCTGACTTACGCACTGCGGAAAGTTGCTCAGCTAATTTGTGAGCAAGCGATACAGGCAGTGGCATTAATTCCGGAGTGTCAGTGCACGCATAACCAAACATGAGGCCTTGATCACCTGCACCTTGGCGATCTAGGGGATCTGCGCTGTGCCCTTCTCGTTCCTCAATGGCGTCATTGACACCCTGCGAGATATCCGGTGACTGTTTACCGATGGACACAGAAATGCCACAAGATGCTCCGTCGAAGCCCTTGAGTGAGCTGTCGTATCCAATTTCCAGAACCGTGTCTCGCACGAGGGCCATGACATCGGCAAAACCCTCGGTGGTCACTTCACCTGCGACATGCACTTGGCCAGTTGTCAGCATGGTCTCCACGGCAACACGGCTCTTGGGATCTTGGCGAAGTAAATCGTCAAGGATTGCATCGCTGATTTGATCAGCCATCTTGTCGGGATGACCTTCGGTAACGGACTCCGAAGTGAAGAGACGATGAGCCACAGGACTCCCCTTTTCTGAATGTATAAATCGGTCAGGCGTGAATGAATAGCGCTTTAGTGTATCGGGGGAAGGAATCTGGCTAGTTGAGTGATCACGGCGTGTGCCACGGAATTCTTGGACCCCTCATGTGAGACCTGATGCCCATTCCTGTCGATTATGGTGATTTCTGTGTGATCCTCACCGAAAATCCCACCATCTCGGACATTGTTGAGAACAAGAGCAGAGCACCCCTTGGCGGCGAGTTTACGTTGACCAATGGAAATCAACTGATCTTTGGAATCAACGGTTTCAGCGGCAAAACCAAAGATGACCATGTCAGGATTCTCTTGAGTAACAGTGCTGAGAATGTCTTCGGTAAGAGATAATTCGATGGAAGGGATGCCTTCGCCCTTTTTGATCTTTCCGTGAAAATGGGACCGTGGGCGAAAATCGGCTACCGCTGCGGCCATGATCAAAGCATCGGGTTCTTTTTTTAAGGCAATACGAACAGCATCGAGCATGCTCTCTGCTGACTCCGCACGAATCAACTCCACGCCCGAGGGCAAGTCGATGTCCACCGAACCCGCTATGAGCGTGACTTGGGCACCGTGAGCTAGGGCAGCTCTTGCGAGTGCTACACCTTGCTTACCACTACTGCGATTACCGAGAAAGCGAACCGGGTCCCAACTTTCTCTGGTTCCTCCAGCCGTGATGACAACGTGGCGGTCAATGAGCGACTGACTAGTTCCCAGAAAAACACTTTCCACGAAATCATAAATTGATTGAGGCGATGGCAGTCGACCAATTCCGGAATCTTGCCCAGTAAGTCGACCTGCATCAGGATTGAGTACGAGGTATCCGCGGTTTCGCAATAAACGAACATTGTGCTGCGTTGCAGGGTGCTCCCACATTTGGGTGTGCATGGCAGGAGCAAGCACCACCGGGGCTGTCGTGCTCAGCATGGTATTCGTCAGTAAATCGCTGGCAATGCCATGGGATGCGCGGGCAATAAAGTCAGCTGTGGCAGGCGCAATGATCACAAGATCGGCATCGGAGCCAAGTTGTATGTGTCGAACGGAGTCCACACCGTGCCATACGGAACTTGACACCGGTTCACCAGATAATGCTTCAAAAGTTGCGGCACCGACAAATCTGAGGGCATTTTCTGTGGGTATGACCGAGACGCTGTGACCAGCTTCCTTCAGCAGCCGCAGCAACTCGACGGATTTATATGCGGCGATTCCACCACACACCCCGAGAA
>CAZVLV010000048.1:4596-8566 GCA_964628015.1 uncultured Aquiluna sp.
CGAGAACAACCCGAGGCAATTTAGTCCTCGACTACCTCAACGGTCAGACCGTTATCTGTTCCACCCGATGCAACGGGTGAATCGGGAAAAGTTGGTTCTGAAGTCAATAACCCCGCATCAATTTCCCGGAGTGCAATGGAAAGCGGCTTTTCCTGAACCTGAGTCTCCACTAGTGGTCCGATGTACTCGAGAAGTCCCTCACCGAGTTGGGAGTAGTAAGCATTGATTTGACGGGCGCGCTTGGCCGCATAACTGACGAGGGAGTACTTGGAGTCAGTCTTGGTCAGGAGATCGTCGATGGAAGGATGTGTAATTCCCTCAGGGCGCTCACTCATTTAAATAATCCTCATTCCACAGGCTCTGTCTGGGAGATGTACATCTCACAAATGCTCTGAAGGGTCACCCTTGAGGGGTAATTCCTTTCAGGTCAGTGAGCAACTCTAGCAAGTGGCCTGCACACTCCCCCACCTGGGAGTTCACCAAGACCCGGTCAAACTCTGAAGATGCCTCGATTTCAGAGGCGGCGATTTCCATGCGCTGCGCTAACACCTGCGGATCTTCGGTCCCCCGACCCACGAGCCGTTCCCTCAAGGTGTGCGTGTCAGGCGGCGCAATGAACACGAGAAATGCATCGTGAGCGCTGGCTCGAACAGTGCGAGCACCCTGGACCTCGATCTCCAAAATCACGGGATGACCCTGGGCGCGCATACGATGCACTGGCTCGGCCGGGGTTCCATATCTATTTCCCGCGTAGGTGGCCCACTCCAGTAATCCTCCCGACTCGACAAGTGCGTCGAATTCAGCATCGGACACAAAGTGATAATCCACACCATCTATTTCACCCGGGCGTGGGGCCCTGGTGGTGGCAGAAACAGATAGCCAAATCTGCGGATCCTGTTCCAATACGGACCGCACTATTGTGCTTTTACCCACGCCCGATGGACCGGACACAACAATCAAAGGTGCTAGTGATTCACAGGTCGTGGACTCAGCCATCATGTCGACTATCTCGATTCAATGTGCCTTGATACTTGAGTACATCGTGACTCAATTTACGTGCGGCCTGTGTGATATCCGGTGCACCTGTAATGGGTCGGCCGATGACCAGGAGGTTGGCACCCGCCAATAAAGCTTCTTCGGGAGAACTCACCCGCTTTTGATCATGCACGTCTGCTGATCGCGGACGAACTCCGGGAGTGATGAGCACAATGTCAGGTGGGAGCGCCTCCCTGACGGCAGCTACTTCGTGAGGTGAACACACGATTGCTCGCGCTCCAGCCGTCACCGCAATACGAGCAAGGCGGACTACAGCCTCTTGTGCGGGTGTGTGGATTCCAAGGTTCACCAATTCCCGATCATCATGGCTCGTCAAGATGGTGACGGCCGTGATGCGGGTTTCTTGTAATGCGTCGGCGGCCGCCTGAATCATGGCCGGACCTCCGAGAGCGTGAACCGTCAAGTAGTTCGGTCGGAATCGGGCTAATGATCGGGCAGCTCCTGCAACCGTATTGGGAATATCATGAAGTTTGAGATCAAGGAAACAATCACATCCGCTCGCTGCCACGACGTCAATGGCACTTTCACCATCGCGATAGAAAGTTTCCATTCCGATTTTCATGGTGCTCACAAATGGCGAAGTGCAGCGCACCCAATGTGTCATGGTGGCCAGATCAGGTGCGTCAAGGGCCAAGGCGATGGGTGCTTTGGTAGTCATGGAGTGCCGGATTCCGTCGTTGCCATTGCGTTACTCGGTAATGAAATCCCACTCGTCGTCTGAGGATTGCATCTCAGTGACGTCTGTGGGTGTGTCGGGGCGATGGGCATAACCAATTGCATCGGCGAGTCGACGGAAGCCTCGATCACCGAGCTCTTGCGCCAACTCGGCATGAATTCGGGCGGGCGCCGATGGATCATTGAAAATGGATGTCCCCACCGATACTGCGTTTGCGCCCGCCAAAATAAATTCGAGAGCATCGTGTCCAGAACGGATACCACCCATGCCAATAATGGGAATGTCCGGCATCGCTTGCCGGATATCCCAGACGCACCGAACAGCGACCGGCCGAATAGCAGGGCCAGACAGACCCCCGGTTACGCCAGCCAGTGCGGGTCGCATGCTGGTGGTGTCCATCACCATGCCAAGAAGAGTATTGATGACAGATACTCCAGTCGCGCCTGCTGCTACCACGGATTGTGCGATCTCGACAATGTCAGTGACATCGGGTGACAACTTTGCAAAAATTGGCACTTTGTTATCACTATTTCGCCGCACAGTTTGAATAACTTGCGCGGCGGAGTCGGCGCGACATGCAAATACTTGACCGCGATCAGCGACATTGGGGCATGAGATGTTCACCTCGAGGGCTTCTACTCCGCCAGCGATTCGAAGTTTAGCCGCGACTTTTCCAAATTCCTCTGCTGTACCACCCGCAATGGAGACAATCGTTCTGGCTCCGCGTTGATTCAGCCATGCCAGGTCATGTTCAATAAATGAATCAACCCCAGGCCCTTGGAGCCCAATGGAGTTGAGCATCCCGCTCGGGGTTTCAGCCATGCGAGGCGTAGGGCGTCCAGATCGCGGTGCAAGCATGATGCTCTTAGTCACAATGGCACCGATTGTCGTGATATCGAAATAGTTATCGAGTTCTTTGCCTGCCGCCGCGCAGCCGGATGCGGTCAAAACGGGACTGGGTAAATGCAATTTGGCCAAGTCGGTGAACATGTCAACTCTTGCACCGTTGCTCCCCTCCCCAGCGCGCCGCGCTGACACGATTGGCGTGTTCACGATGGCACTCCTTCTGACGGGGCGCCGTATGTGTCAGGAGGAACAGTTCCGATGTCAGCCCAACGAACCCGATCGCCACGGAAAATTGGGCCGTCTACGCACGAACGAACCATTCGGGTGATGGAGTCATCGCCGATAACCGGCAAAACGCAGGTCATGCACACGCCGATGCCACATGCCATGGATTCTTCTACTGAACACTGACTGAAAATCTTGTGAGTTGAAGCGAACTCGGCCACACTGGCTAACATGCCCATTGGCCCACATGCGTAGATGATGTCAGTTTTCCCAGCTACCACGACATCGGGAAGGACGTCAGTCACTCTTCCTTGGATCCCCGAACTGCCATCGTCTGTTGTGACTACAAGCGACGACGAAACTCGCTTCAAGTCAAGAGCGCCAAATAATTTGTCTTCGGTCGATGCACCAATGATTGTGTCTACTCGACATCCGCGCTCTCGGAGGTTCTCGGCCAATAGGAACAGTGGTGCGGAGCCGTATCCTCCACCAATTAATGTGCACGAGACCGGCTGAGTCGGCAAAGTGAAGGGCTTACCAAGGGGGCCCACCAAGCTGACGGTGTCATGGCGCCGACGTTTCGATAACCAGGTCGTTCCTTTGCCAACAGGTGAAACGACTAAATCAAGAGTCCCGCCATAAACCCCACGGGATTGAACACGGTGAATAGCGAAGGATCGGCGAAGCACCATGCTGGTTTCCTCGCCACCCATTCCTACAGTGACAAACTGTCCCGGTTCAGCAATCTCAGAGATGCCGGGCGCGGTCACGGACATGACGAAATACGATCCTGAGCGATTAATGTCGAGGATTTCGCCAGTGACCTGTGTGGGATGTCCGCTCACGGGCACACGGTACTCATGGAACGACCGTCCGCATCTAGCGCCGTCCTCATCTAGCGACCGTCCTGGGCAAGCGCCTCTGACCGAAGTCGATTGATTTCGAGGCCATGCTCCTGAATGGACTTGACCGTGGGTTCCCCGTTGATCATGGAATCAATTCCTTGGACGGCTGCAGCCAATCCCTGCACAGTAGTAATGGATGCTACCCCTCGGGCGACGGCTGCCGTCCGTATTTCGTAACCGTCTTTGCGTGGTCCAACTCCGTATGGAGTATTAATCACCAAGTCAACATTCCCTGCCAAAATTTGGTCAACGGTAGTCGGTT
>CAZVLV010000049.1:0-5988 GCA_964628015.1 uncultured Aquiluna sp.
TATTAACTCTGAGTGCGGCGTCTGTGTTTTTCGAATCCACACCTAGTGTGGCTGGTCAGGAATCTTCATGGGAATTGCTGTCCACAAACTATTTCGCGGCTGCCGGTATTCTGTTTGTCGCATTTGCAGGTTATGCACGCATTGCCGTGCTCGGATCTGAAGTGAAGAATCCTCGACGTGCGATACCAATAGCTATCGCTGCAAGTTTGACAATTGTGGTGGTTCTTTACTTCATCATTGCCTTCGTGTTGTTGGAGTATCCGAATTCTTTATTGACCTCCACTCCTCTTGAGTCAGTTGCATCACTTACGGGTTACCCCATGTTTCTTGTTGTGGTGGCAGCGGTGCTCGCGGCAGGGTCTGCACTTTTTGCTCTGATGGCTGGACTCGGTCGAATGATCTATTCCATGTCTGTGGGCGGGCATCTTCCGTCTCACGTGGGAATACTGAGCGGGAGGCGCGCAGTCCCCAGACGGGCAGATCTCGTGATCGCGACGGCCATTGTTGTCATCACCCTTGTGGGTTCCATTGGAGTCAATCTCGCGGTCTCCGCAATTTTCGTGCTGACCTATTACGTGGTGGTGCATGCTTCCAGTTGGACTCACGGTGTCCCAGGTAGATCCGCAGCTCGTGACGGGAAGTCGCCTGTACTGACCCGACTGGTACCGGGCATAGGAATTCTGGCCAATATTGCCGTGGTGGTGGCACTCCTCACGGCTATGGGAGGCCTCACCACTGTCGCTAACTAGCGCAAGCATTCCCGCTTGCAATTGCAAGCAGCATGGTGCATACTTGACCTATGGCTGGAATTGATGTGAGCGGACTCGGGGCATTTATCCGGGAACAGCGTGACCAAGCGGAGATGTCCATTCGACAGTTGGCCAAGGCGGCTGAAGTGTCGAATCCATATCTCAGTCAGGTGGAGCGCGGGCTCCGTAAGCCCAGTGCCGAGATTCTTGGGCGCATTGCTCAGGGATTGCGCATTTCAGCAGAAACCCTGTACGTGCAAGCAGGAATCCTCAGCGAACGCGAGGGTGACGAAGCAGTCACGACCGCCATTGCTTCAGACAGCACACTGTCTGAACGCCAGCGCACGACCTTGCTTCAGATTTATGCGGCATTCCAGGCGGAGAACGCAGCTGCAAGAAAAGAAGAAACATCCGCCTCTACCGAATCAACAGAACAGGAATAATCATGGAAAACACCACACAAGACACCACATTCTTCGGCGTCACGTTCCCCAAAGTCGAACTCCCCAAAGTCGAACTCCCCAAAGTCGAACTCCCCAAAGTCGAACTCCCCAAGTTCGACTTACCTAAGTTCGACCTCACTAAATTTGAACTTCCTAAGTTCGACCTCACTAAAGTTGAGTTCCCTAAAGTAGATCGCGCCACATTCAATGACGCCGCCGAAGCAGTCAAAAATGCAGCATCAGACACCGTATTGACGGCTACTCAGACCGCTACCAAGGTGCGCAACGGTGCCGCATACACGGTGACACTCGTTCGTGAGGCTGTAGGCGTCTAGCTGCCACCAGCTACTTCATAGCGAGCCCTGCCGAGAGGCGGGGCTCGCGGTGTTTAATTCCCCGCCCTTGGGCGGGGCTCGCCGTAATCATGTGTGTCAGTTAACATTTCAGTATGGGTCTTGACGGCATGATCATCCTGATTTTATGGGCCATTTTGTTGGCTGTGAAAGCGTTCGCATTGATTGATTGTGTGCGCCGTCCTGCCGATTATTTTCCCTTCATTGGAAGGCAAACCAAATTGCTGTGGGTGGCTTTGACAGGGATATCGCTGTTGGCTGGACTCGCACCTAGTTTGACCATGTCCATTTTCGGAATTGCTGGAACGATCATCTCGCTGATCTACCTGTTGGATATTCGCCCCAAGATGATTGAGATCACGGGACGAAAGTTTTAATTCTCTAAAGCAATTCGGATTCTCCGGAATCCCTTTCCTTTGTTTTCCACTTTAACGACCTTCATGGTGCCAATCTGGCTGGTACTTCCTACATGTGTTCCACCATCGGCTTGAACATCAAGGCCGTCAATATCCACGATTCGAACGATTTCAATCTGTGGCGGCAGTAGGTTGGAAGCGGTGCGAATAATGTCAGGAATGGCGAACGCTTCCTCTCGATCCAATTCGTAGGCTGAGATTGCTCTGTTCTGCACAACCTCAACATTGCACGCGTGCTCAACTGCTTCTTTGAATCCTGGAGGTATTTCATCCAAATTGAAATCTAATCGGCCAGTGAGTGGATCCATGTTGGAGCCCGTGACCAGTGCGCCGAAGTCGCGAAAGACAACACCGGAAAGTAGATGAAGGCCGGAGTGTGTGCGCATCAATGCAAAGCGACGCTCATTCTCAAGGGCACCTTGGACGCTGGTGCCGAGTGGAGGTACAGGGTCACCCTCTTCAGGAACTAACCACAGGTCATCCTTACGGCGAACATCAACGATTCGAGTTTGTACGCCATTCCACAGAAGGACACCGTGATCGGGTGGTTGACCGCCACCACCCGGATAGAAAGCAGAGCGATCGAGAACAATGCCCAAATCCGGATCCGTTGCAATAACGGTGGCTTCCCACTCGCGTATGTCTGAGTTATCCAATTCAAGCCGGTGAGTACGCCCGTGAAGTGACATGTGGGGTGGAACTTACTTTTTGCCTTGATTGGCAACGGCGGCTGCCGCTTCTCGTGCAGCCTCGGGATCAAGGTATTCGCCACCGGGGACAAGGGGCTTGAGGTTCTTATCTAGTCGATAGACCAACGGAATGCCCGTTGGAATATTGAGCGAAGCGATATCTGCATCTGAAATACCATCAAGGTGCTTCACCAGCGCACGCAGCGAATTGCCGTGCGCAACAACTAACACACATTCATCTTTACGGAGGTGTTCAGCCACGATCACGTCTTCCCAGAAAGGAATCAGTCGATCCACGACATCCGCTAGACATTCGGTGGTGGGCACAGCTTCTGGTGGAAGGGCTGCATAACGAGGATCAGAGTTTTGGGCGAATTCGCTATGTGGATCAATGGGCGGCGGGGGCGTGTCGTAGGAACGACGCCACAACATGAATTGTTCCTCACCGTATTCGGCAAGTGTTTGTGCTTTGTCTTTGCCTTGCAGAGCACCGTAGTGGCGTTCATTGAGTCGCCAGTTGCGCACTACGGGTATCCACAGCCGATCGCATGCGTTGAGGGCGAGTTGTGAAGTTTTGATAGCCCGCTGAAGCAGCGATGTCATGACAACATTGGGTGTCAAGCCGGCTGCCTTGATGAGTTCGCCTCCGCGGGTTGCTTCGCTGCGGCCTTTTTCCGTGAGATCGACATCTACCCAGCCGGTGAAAAGATTCTTCTCATTCCACTCGGATTCACCATGGCGAAGGAGGATCAAGGTGTAGGCAGTCTCAGTCATGTGCCTATCTTGCCCGACTAGTCCGGTATCTCCAGAATGTGGGCGAACGCTGCCAAGTTGGTGGTGGGTTCCCCCCGAGACACCCGCCACTCGTATTCCTTCTTTATGGCGGTCGCGAAACCCAGTTCCAAGATCGTGTTGAAGGAGTTGTCGGAGTATTCGGCAACGCACCCAATCAAGCGATCCACTTCTGCAAGATCAAGAGATGCCAGGGGGACTTTTCCCGCCAAATAAATATCCCCATGTGAATCGATGGCAAAAGCAACTCCATACATCTTGAGATTTCGTTCAAGGATCCAGTGATATACGTCTTCGGTATTTTCATCTGGGTGGCGGGCAACAAATGCATTAATCGTGAGTGCATTAACTCCCACACTCAGCGAACAGGTTGTGGTGAGTTTCTTTTCACCGGGGATCGTGACGACGACAACATTGTTGGTTCGCTCGAATGGTAACCCCGCATCGAGTAGGTACTCCTCGATTATTCCGATGGATCTTGATTGCGCTGTCTCCGATTCCACCGCAGTCACTTTCGAACCTGGAGAGCTGACGCCGAGTACGACTGTAGAGCGAGCGAATACGACTTTAACAATCCTGCGGTGGTGTTTTCCCAGCCAAATGCTGCGGCATGCATTCTTGCTCCCGCTGAAAGATCCTTGCGGTACACAGGGTTCAAAATCAATTGGTTGAGTACGTGTGCGTACGCAATCGGGTTGTGTCCTTGTATTAATCGGCCACTTACATTGTCCGCCACCGCGGTGGTTAACCCACCTACAGCTGCAGCAATCACAGGAGTGCCGCACGCCTGTGACTCAACGGCAACCAATCCAAATGATTCGGAATAGGACGGCACAACGGTGAGATCCGCCGCTCGGTACCAACTCACCAACGTGTCTCGAGTGCCGGGAGGTTCGAAACGCACCAGGTCGCTGATGCCTAATTCATGAGCAAGATTGGCAAGAGATTCTGGGTGTTCGAGCCCACTACCCGAAGCTCCACCGCAAATCACCACGAGCAGTGAGCTGCGCAACTCTGGTCGCATGGCAATGAGTTCCGCGGCTGCACGAATCAAGATATCGGGAGCCTTTAATGGTTGAATTCGGCCAACGTACAGCAAAACGGTGGAGTCAAGTGCCACGCCGAGTTTCTTGCGGGCATCAGACTTCGGGCCGGGTGAAAACATGGCCAGGTCAACACCAGGGTTAACAACATCTATTCGTTGCGGGTCCGCTGAATAGAGATCAATGAGTTGTTGCGCCTCGACTTCCGTGTTGGCAATAAGACGTTGCGCGACATCGACAACCTGTTGCTCACCGATGATTCGCATTTCAGGTTCGGGTTTATCACCGTGAGCAATATCGAGGTTCTTCACACGACCCATGGTGTGCATGGTGTGAACCAAGGGGACACGCCATCTTTCCGATGCGAGCCAACCTACTTGGCCGGATAACCAATAGTGCGAGTGAATCAAGCCGTAGTAGCCCTCGGGTTGAGCTGCCTCAGCGCGCATCACACCCGCGGTGACAGCACAAAGCTGACCCGGAAGATCGTTTTTCATTAGTCCTTCATAAGGGCCGGCGGTGATGTGCTGCACGGTTACTCCTGGTGCCATCTCCACACTGGGTGGAAGGGCAGAAGCTGTTGCGCGAGTGAAAATATCCACTTCCACACCCGACTGCGCCAGTCGTTTCGCTGTTTCCACGACATACACGTTCATTCCACCCGCGTCGCCGGTGCCGGGTTGATCAAGGGGTGACGTGTGAATGGAGAGAACAGCAATCCGATCGGGGAGCATGGGAGCGCGGTTCTCTAGTTGGCTAACGAAACAGCAACATAGGGTTCGCCAGTCACGATCGTGACAACACGCTTTGACACTGAGACAGCATGGTCTGCGTAGCGTTCATAGAAACGTGACAAAAGCGTGACATCGATTGCTTCCTCGACACCGTACTTCCATGATGGTGACAACACGATGGTGAACAACTCGCGGTGCAGTCGATCCATTTCTTCGTCATGCCGAGCAATATCCGCACACATGGTGACATCTTTGGTGGCGATCACCGAACCAGTCTTATTCACAATTGCCTCTGCGAGACCACCCATCTCCGCGAATGTGCCGCGTACCTCTTGCGGGACTGCGACCTTGGGGTGACGCATGCGCGCCTGCTTGGCAACGTGTTCGGCAAGATCTCCCATGCGTTCGAGTGAACTGGAAATCTTCATGCTCCCCAAGATGCTTCGAAGATCGGTGGCAACGGGTGCCTGGAGGGCAACTAATTCAAAACAACGATCTTCAATACTGGCGGTGAGAGTGTCGACCTTTGCATCAAAGTCAATGACGGCCTCGGCGAGTTGAAGATCTGCATCGAGGAGGGCTTGAGTCGCTCGATTCATGGCTGAGCCCACAAGGCGGGTCACCTCAACGAGGTCCGCATTGATGGTTTCCAGTTGTTCGTAGTAGGCCTGACGCATGGTGGCTCCATTTCCTCTGTTAGGACAACTTTACGCGTGGTCAAATTTCCATGGGGCGCCAGTGTGAACACGCGGTGAGCCGCCAGTGTGAA
>CAZVLV010000049.1:6088-8505 GCA_964628015.1 uncultured Aquiluna sp.
TGGTCAAATTTCCATGGGGCGCCAGTGTGAACACGCGGTGAGCCGCCAGTGTGAACACGCAGAGAACACAGGGTGAACACGAGGAGCATTTAGGGGAATGTTGGCCTAACTCTGGCGTGTTCACGCTGAGCGTGGAGAAACGTAGGGGCCAATGCGCTCTATTCTGTACAACGTGGCATTACGCAAAAAGGGCACAGCTGAAGACGACACCCCTCGTCCTTCAGCAATTTACCCTGCCGTGTCGGAAGAGATTGTTCGGATTCTGTCCATACTTCCTTCGGCTTCCCTGGTGGTCGCAGCCGATGGCACCGTCCTGCGGGCTAGTTCGCGCGCCCTCACATTAGGAATCGTCAATCGCAGTTCGGTAGCGGTACCAGACATCGTGGAGATTGTGGGCAAGGTCGCTGACGATGGTTCGCCACGGGAGCAGACACTTCGAGTTCGTCGCCCACCGCTTGGACGCGAACTATTAGAGGTTCGAGTTCGAGTTGCGCCGCTGAGTTCGGGTGCGATTTTGGTGTTGATCGATGACCTTGCGGAGGAACGGCGTGTCGATGCAGTGCGCCGTGACTTCGTAGCGAATGTGAGTCACGAGCTTAAAACTCCTGTGGGAGCGTTATCCATTCTCGCTGAAGCAGTCTTGAGTTCAGCCGATGACCCAGATCAGGTACAACACTTTGCAGAAAAAATGCAGACCGAGGCGAAAAGAATCGGAAGCCTGATTCAAGATGTCATTGATCTTTCGCGCCTGCAAAGCGATGACCCCATGAATCGAGCTGAACTCGTTGATACCGATCAACTGATTAATCGTGCAATTGAAGAAGTTCGAACAATCGCCACAGGTTTAGAAATTGAAATCATTCGAGGCGAGCCCATTGATGCACCAATCTTGGGTGATCGTGGACAACTCCTAACTGCACTTCGAAATCTTTTGACAAACGCCATCAGTTACTCAGCGGCAGGGACCCGCGTCTCGGTTACCGCCCGCGAAGTCGATGGCATCGTGGAAATCTCTGTCAAAGATGCCGGAATTGGAATTCCTCCACATGATCTTGATCGGGTTTTTGAGAGGTTCTATCGAGTTGATCCCGCTAGGTCGCGTGGCACAGGTGGCACGGGTTTGGGTTTGGCCATCGTGAAGCATGTGTGCCAAAACCACGGTGGCGAATGCACGGTGTGGTCGGAAGTTGGTACGGGATCCACGTTCACCTTGCGCATTCCTGCCTACAATCCCATGCTGGATGAATCCCGTGAGGCTCAGGAATTCACCATCGATACTCTGTCTGTTGTCCGAGGGAGATCAGTGTGACGCGAGTTCTTGTTGTCGAAGACGAAGACTCATTTTCTGATGCCCTGTCCTTCATGCTCCGCAAAGAAGGCTATGAAGTTTTTGTCGCTGCCGATGGGAATGCAGCTCTTGCCGAGTTCGATAAACATGGACCTGATCTGATCCTTCTCGACTTAATGTTGCCAGGAGTTTCAGGAACGGAAGTGTGTCGCACCATTCGCAGTAAATCGTCAGTTCCCATCATCATGGTGACCGCTAAAGACGGTGAAGTAGACAAAGTTGTCGGTCTGGAACTCGGTGCCGATGATTACGTGACCAAACCGTTTTCTTCTCGGGAGTTACTGGCTCGCATTCGGGCGGTACTTCGCCGGCATGGCGAACAGGAAGAACTTCTTCCACCCACCGTGGAAGCTGGCGGGGTGCGCATTGATGTGGAGCGTCACGTTGTGTCTGTTCGCGGCACCAACATCACCATGCCGCTCAAGGAGTTCGATCTACTGGAGTTTCTAGTACGTAACTCGGGCCGAGTACTCACTCGCAATCAGCTGATTGACCGTGTGTGGGGCGCCGATTATGTGGGCGATACCAAAACACTTGATGTACATATCAAGCGTTTACGGGCCAAGATCGAAGTGGATCCGGCTAATCCTGTTCACATCCTCACCGTCCGGGGCCTGGGCTACAAGTACGAGATTTAGTTTCCGCCCACATACCTTTTCCATTTCTTGATACTGTCCGCCACGTGATTTCACCGTGGTAGGTCTAGGCACGATCATCAACGTGGCTGCGATTGTGGCGGGTTCCCTCATTGGCATTGCATTGGGCAATCGGTTACCCGAGCGAACGCGTGCTGTGGTCACGGATTCGCTGGGCATGCTGGTGCTCGTCATTGCGGCATTCAATGTGATGTCGTTGACCAATCAAGCGTGGGTTGATTCCGTAGGTGGATCCGCCACCCTGTTGATTGTTCTGGGATCGCTGATTGTGGGCGGAATCATTGGCTCCCTCCTTCGCATTGAAAGTCGACTGGAGTCACTGGGCGGTTGGATCCAAGGAAAGTTTGCTAAGTGAGGGAGTACGAGTGGCAGGGCGAGGTTCATTGAGGTATTTGTTGAGGCCAGCCTGATCT
>CAZVLV010000050.1:0-8501 GCA_964628015.1 uncultured Aquiluna sp.
CACAGGATCTCCGCCCGCACGCTGTGAGGTTCCACCGGCTGGGGAGCCCACTCCACGGAGACTTCGCTTCCCACTGCTTTGGCCAGTGCCCATTCCACGTGAGCGGAGACTGCCCGAGGGCATGAATGAATAAAGATGACGCCACGGCTCTCGACTGAGCCGTCGCGGTCATAAATAACCACTGACATGGTGACCTCCTGTTGTGAGCGACGCCTTCCCCAGCGGTCTCACCAGATGATCTCCACATGCTGATCACGTGATCGTGCCGTAACTGTAACCCAGAACCCGGCCATTCGATAGTCTTCACCCCACACCGCGGGAAATATTTCCCCTGAATCCAGCCCTGAGAGGTTTATCGCCATGGCTTTCGCCGCACCTGCCCCCCGCGTCCTCGCTGATTTCGCCACACGTAATGCCGTCACCCAGATCGCCCTGGTACTGGGAGGCGCAGCTTTCGTTGGTGTCGCTGCTCAAATCGCCATCCCGCTGCCATTCACACCGGTGCCACTCACCCTGCAGACTTTTGCCGTCCTGTTAACAGGGGCAGCACTTGGGTCTTTGCGCGGAGTGTTGGCACTGACCATTTATGCGCTTGCAGGCGTGGCCGGTGTCCCTTGGTTTTCCCAAGGAAGTTCAGGTTTTGGTGGAGCATCCTTTGGGTACATTCTCGGATTCATTCTTGCCGCGTACATCGTCGGCAGGCTCGCAGAGCGCGGAGCATCAACCACTCCACTGCGCACCGCTGGCCTCATGGTCGTAGGCAACATAGTGATTTACGCCGTTGGTGTTGCGTGGTTGAAGGTTTCTATTGACGCTACCTGGGGCATGGCAATCTCACTCGGACTGACACCGTTCTTGATTGGCGATGCACTCAAAATTGCACTTGCCGCGGGACTGCTTCCGCTTTCCTGGAAGGGTCTAGAAAAACTCCGGCTTAATTCACCCAAGGGTCGCTAGAACTTCGTCAATCATGGCTGGGGTCGTACCAGGGTGTAAAAAGACGAGCCGACCTACTGTTTCACCGTGCCATTGAGTGGATGTCACAAAGGCTATTTGGTCCTGCAATAGGGAGTCAGCCCACCGGTCATAATCTGCTTGGCTCCACCCCTTGCGACGAAAGAGCACCACGGAAAGATCAGGTTGGAGAAGTAACTCGAGGTTCGGACTCTGTGAAATGGAATGTGCCGCGTATTGGGCCATGTCATTGCCCGCCATCACGGCATCGCGGTAGGCATCGAGACCGTTAACGGCCATCGAGAACCACAACGCCATGCCTCGCGCCCTGCGGGTGAGGTGATACGCAAGATCACTCGGATTGAGTACTTCGTTATCGCCTTCGTGGATCACGTCAAGGTAGGAAGCATCTTGGGTGTGAACCGATTTCGCGAGATGGGGATCTCGGTAGATCAAAGCAGCCGAATCAAATGGCGCAAACCACCACTTGTGTGGATCCATCACGATCGAATCGCACCTGTCGATTCCTGAATACAAGGGACGCTTGCGTGGATCCAATATTCCAGCACCGCCATAGGCGCCATCAATATGAAACCACCAACCATTCATGTCAGCGATATCAGCCGCTGCGGCAAGGTCATCGATGATTCCAGCGTTAGTGGTCCCGGCTGTGGCGATAATGGCCACAACGTTGTCAATGTCTGTAGAGGCCAAACCCACGTCCAGTGCCTCGCGAGTGAGTCGGCCGCTCTCGCCCGTCGGGATAACAATGGCCTGCATATCCACAATATTGAGGGCGTTCTTGATTGATGAATGAGCTTGATCACTCACAACAACGGATAGCGGATACAAAGGAAGACCCTTGTGAGCGCGTTCACGACGAGCGACATCACGAGCAACAACGAGCGCCGAAAGATTGCCTGCACTACCGCCCGAAACGAAAGTCCCCCCAGCGGAATCTGGCAATCCCACGATATCTGACATTGCGCGTAAGGCTTGATTCTCCGCCCACACCGCACCAGCAGCCTCAAACCACGAACAACCCTGGAGCGAGGCCGCGGACACCACCATGTCAAAAAGCAAAGACGCTTTGGTCGGTGCTGCCGGTATGAAGCCAAAAAATCTGGGGCTGTCGGCCGAAAGAATTGTCTCGGACATGGCATTTTCATATATGTCCATGACATAAGCAGGATCTTTAGGGTCTGCCCCAATCATGTCTTCCATAGCAACGCGCATTGCGTCTCTATCTTCAAGGCCATCAATTGGAGCCTCAGGTATACCGATGCGGTCATTGACATACTTCAACATCAGATCCACCATGTATTGATCGGGCTGATGCATTCTTGCCGGGTTGACACGATCCGAGGATTGATTAGATTCGAAACTCACAACATACCTTTGCAAATATCCCAATTCATGGCAGTGAGCCGTGGATCGGAGCAGTGCGCCGTCAGCCGTTCTGCCAGCAGGCACCTACATACATACTATCCCGCGTTTTTCAGCGAGAGTTTCTGCGCGCGCATTTTCACTACGCCACGAGTCTTCGCGCGCGCAATTCAAAAATGACCGCTCGGACAGTTCGAATGAACACCGTGGCCCAGACTCCCACAACAAGTAAGGTTGCAACCGCGCCAATAATCGGTGGAAAGTCAATTAACTGGCCGACAAGTGTGATCGAGATCGCCATGGCTGCAGTGGGGAACACAAAGCCCCACCAACCCACGTGAAAAGGAATACCGCCATTGGCGCGCACTCTCACTAGGTCCATGAATGCAAAAATGGTCCACCACAACCCAAATCCGATACCCATAACGGCAAGTGCGAGGGCTATCCATAGTAAATCTGGCTCCACAATGCCGCCTGCGATCGCGGATTCGGTCAGGCGAATGATCGCAACGCCAAAAATTCCCGCGGGAGCCAGTGGGATCCAGAGTGACGGAGACATGGGATTTGGAAGCGGTGGTTGTGTGGCTAATCGAATGATGAACAGGGAGAAGATTCCGAGGAACAGCAGTGTTCCCACTCCGAGAAATGCGAATCCCACAAACAAGAGCGCCATGGCCGACATAGGCCAGTAATTCATGATCGGTACAAGTGCAACAGGTACCAGGAGGGGCATAACTACGGGAATCATCCATCCGCCATGTATTCGCTCTAGCCCTACCTCTCGAGACTGAATACTCATGGCCCAGATCACCGAATATCCCGTGGCGATGATTGTTCCCACGATTACAAGCACAAGCGCAATCACAAGGGCAATCGGTTCTGGCACCGTGAGAGATCCAATGGCTCCCCATGCAACTGCGAGAACAAGTAATCCGGCAGGCAATGTAGCCAACATCGCGCCATGGCCGGGATCAGCAATTTCCTCACGCAGCTCATGCCGGCGCGCCAGTCTTCGGAAATATCGAGGCCACAAAATGAGAGCGAGAGCCGTGGCAATCCAGAGAAATCCAACGGCGAACCATTCCACAAGTGATTGCTCAAAAATGTGGGCTTGGAGGTTGAGGACGATGCTCATGGCGGCCGTCCCCATGACAGCTCCGAACCAAGCTGGCTGTAGGTGAAGGCTCGGCATTCCAGACATAGTGCACTCCTTGTGGCGTGGGTTCCCCTTCGAAGCGGATACCCTATGGGGTATCCTACCGGACATGGATGTGGCGAAAAAGTGGCACACGTGGCGCAATGCTCTGGCTCAATGGAGCCCCCGACGTTGGTGGGCTGCATTAGCCTTTGGACTCGGTATCGCCCTCATAATCGCCTTACCCACCGCGGTCATTCCTAACCCCATTTTTGGCCGAGCCATTGAAGTCACATGGTGGTCGTACCCCACTGTGATCCTCTCGGGAATTCTCGGCGGCCTGCTTATGGCCAGCTACGTGCGTGAGCCATCCAGTTCTAGTTACCCGACAAACATTGATTCGGATTCAGAGCAGGTGAACGCGGCAGATGAATTGAAGGATCCCGCCTTGAGGTGGGGAACCATTGGTGGATTCGCATCCTTTTTTGCCGTTGGTTGTCCCGTCTGCAATAAATTGATTTTGATTGCACTGGGAACAACCGGAGCTGTCAATTGGTTTGCACCAATTCAACCTTTCTTAGCTCTTGCCTCCATCCTTTTCATGGTGTGGGCTTTGGATATGCGCTTGAAGAATCAGGATTCGTGTTCACTCACAAAGGTCTAGACTGCTTCTGTGAGTGGAGATCTGAAGAATCGAGATTCTGAACAACGCTCCTACCACCACGGTGACTTACGAGAAGCATTGCTGGAACAGGCAATTGCCAGCGTCAATGCAGTGGGCTCCGAACACCTCTCGTTAAGAGCTGTTGCTGCAGCAGTGGGAGTAAGTCCCAGTGCTGCCTACCATCATTTCGCTGATAAAGAGGAATTGCTTGCGGCGGTAAAGGCCCGAGGCTTCGATCAACTCGATGCCTATATTTCCGAGAATATTGTGGGCGAGCTTGCGGAATCCCCCGATCTGAACGATGTCAAGGCACTCATGCAAGCTGGAGCACTCGCATACATAAATTTTGCCGTGGACAACCCTCACTTGTTTTCGATCATGTTCAGCGGCGTAAAGGAACTCGAGAAGCCTCCGTATATGGAGTCTTCGATGGAACACCTCAAGAATGTCTTCACGCATAACCGAGGAATCACAATTGAGGATCACGCCCTCACCGAAGATGTACTTCTTGCCTCGGTGCACGGAATTGCGGCATTGGTCGTAGAAGGCCGCATGGATCGAGATCGAGTACCAGCAGCCATTGAGATTCTGAGCACCCTCATGATGGGCCCCAACGAAACGAGTTCTGCCACATGACAAGAAAAATCCTCGCCACTAGCGGCGGGTTCATTGCTCGCACAACAACAGGTGGCCACAAACCCGCAGGTCTCATGCTTCGAGCCCTGGAACTCACTGGCAAGGAACGCCCGCGTGTTACATTCATCATGACTGCATCTGGCGATGACTCCCAATACCTAGCAACAATGTATTCCGCCATGTCCGGACTCTCATGCGATGTTGATCACCTTTCTCTTTTCACCATGCCCAATCACAATCCCGCCGAGATCATTGGCAAAAGTGATCTAATTTGGGTGGGTGGAGGAAGTGTGGTCAATCTATTGGCCGTGTGGCGAGCACACCAACTCGAACACCTCCTCCACGATGCTTGGGATCAGGGAACTGTGTTAGCCGGAGTCAGCGCTGGCTCTATCTGTTGGCACACCGGCGGACCCACCGACTCATTCGGAAAGGAACTTAAACCCGCACTCAATGGATTATCACTACTGCCTTATGGCAATGGAGTGCATTACGACTCCGAACCCGGTCGCCGTCCACTTGTCCATGAACTTGTTCGAACCGAGTTATTGCCCACCACGTACGCAACCGACGATCATGTCGGGATTCTGTACATCAACACAGACGCAACCGAAGTCATTGCCGACACATACGCGAATCCGGAAACCGGTCCGGCGGCCTACAAAGTGGAGAAGAATGGTCGCGAAGTAATTGAAACACGACTTCCTATTGGGCCGATTTCACATTAGCGACTTTGCACGCCCGCAAGAAACTCAGCAATGCAAACTGCAACTAATCGAATAGTTCTGGCATCAGCGGAATCTGCCTGTGCATCTACTTCTGTGAAATCAATGGAACCTACCCGAGGATCCGCTCCAAAGAGGTACACAAGCTTTCGCAATTCATGTGCGGACAAGCCTCCCGGTGCCGCTGCGGGACATGCAGGAACTACTGCGCGGTCACACACATCCACATCTATATCGACATGTATGGGACCTCCGTCAGCACCTGCTTGCGCAAGCGCCTTGTGAACTATCTCCTGCAAGTTATCAACTCTCACCTGATCCCGAGGAATGACCAAAATCTGGTAATCGCGCGCTCTGCTTGCATATGCGGGTGAGTTCGAAAAGTCAGCAATGCCAATCTGTGCAATGTTCTTTCCTTGTAGACCTGCGTCAATAAGCCTCTTGACTGGTGAACCATTGCTGATTCCGTCGCGTAAATCATGGTGGGCATCAACGGTCACCAAACCCGCCTGAGCAATGCGTTCGCCCCATAAGCCTTGTGCTACTGAATAGGAAATCGAGTTATCACCACCAAGGGCAATCACGGTCTTATCGCGCAAGGGCTTCATGGCCGCAAACACCCGCTCCTCACCTTCTGCATGGTCGGGTGATTCAACATCCGGTGCATCGTAAATGCGCACTTGAGTCAGATCGAGGTCATGTGTCCATGAGTATGTGGAGTACTTCGATAGCGCCAAACGGACCTCACGCGGAGTGGTGTGGGCACGCGTGGGACTGATGGAGGTTTCGTGCGCGGGAACACCAATAATGGCAATAGGTGCGCTCGAATCTGAAGTGAGAAGTTCAGATACTCGTGGCCATAATGGGTCGTCACCGGCATTTCTAGATGCATTTCCATTTGCGCTCATGGATTGAGACCACCGATTCTCTGTGTCAATGTGTGTGCGGAGTCTTGCACAACCTCAATAATGATTCTCTCGCCAGCATCTGAAATGGTGTTGTTTCGATAAGTGATGCCGATTGCCGAAACTGGCTGACGCAGGTGATCGAATACCGCACATGCAATGGATGAATATCCTGGGCTAATAAATCCAACCTCCTGTGCGTATCCCTTTTCTCGTTCTTTACGGAGCAGATTTCGTAGCGCCGAAAGTGTTTGTGGGCCATTTCCTGTGCGATCAATAAATGCGGAAGAGTCTGGGAATAAGGCTCGAACTTGGGAGTCGGACATGTGCGCCAACATCGCTCGGCCAGATGCTGTGAGGTTGGCAGGAAGCCGTACTCCCACGTCGGTGACAAGGGTGATACTCGTACTGGTGGACTCCTTCACCAGGTACAACGTGTCATTACCTCGAAGGATTCCCACATGGCCCACCACGGAGCCAACTCTCTTCAAACGTGAGACTGCTTCTGCAAGTAATGGACGCGCGCGCCTTTCCATGGGTTCGTGGCGAATGTATGCCGATCCCACTTCAAAGGCACTGACACCTAGCCCCCACGTAGAGTTTCCAGCAGGTGTCACAAACCCGCGAGCCTCCATGGCACCCAAGAGGTGATACAGGCTTGATTTAGGAATTGCACATTCCCTCGCAATTGTCGCTGCGGGTATGGGTCCAGCCGCTCGAGCCAGGGTCAATAAAACTTCGAGTGCCCGATGTGCTGCCGGAACCTGAGTCACCTTCAAAGTCTCGCATGTCAGACACCAATTGTCGGCAAGGGCTACCCAGCGACCGCTTCACCCTGAACAATCGCAGAATGAGCTCTGACCTGATTACCCCCACATTCGATCCCACCAGGGAAATAAGGGCGCCCCGAGGTACCACCCTGACCGCCCAAGGATGGCCCCAAGAAGCTGCACTGCGCATGCTCCAGAACAACTTGGATCCGACCGTGGCCGAGCACCCCGAAAAACTTGTGGTGTACGGAGGAACCGGTAAGGCCGCCCGCGACTGGCGAAGTTTCGACGCCATGGTCAAGACACTCACGAATTTAAAGGCCGATGAAACCATGTTGGTGCAGTCCGGGCGTCCCGTAGGCGTCATGCAGACCCACGAGTGGGCACCGCGGGTGCTAATTGCAAACTCCAATCTGGTGGGTGACTGGGCAACGTGGCCAGAATTTCGACGCCTCGAACAACTGGGATTAACCATGTACGGTCAAATGACAGCTGGATCATGGATTTATATCGGCACCCAAGGGATCCTCCAAGGAACCTATGAAACATTTGCCGCGGTTGCAGACAAAAAATTCGGCGGAACTCTTGCCGGGACATTGACGGTTACCGCTGGGTGTGGTGGCATGGGAGGCGCACAACCGCTCGCGGTCACCATGTGTGGCGGTGCATGTCTACTCATTGATATCGATCCATCTCGATTACATCGACGCGTCATTGATAGATACCTTGATGTGGTTGCACCTGATCTGGATACCGCACTCGAGTTAGTCCTCAATGCGAAGAAGAACCGCACGGCACTTTCTGTTGGACTGGAAGGTAATGCGGCAAAAGTCCTTCCTGAACTCCTGCGAAGAGGCATACCCGTAGACATTGTCACCGATCAAACCTCTGCACATGATCCGTTGAGTTATATCCCGGATGGCATTGATTTCGCCGATGCATCTGATTACTCGGACAAAAAGCCTGAGGAATTCACCGAGCGGGCACAGGAATCAATGGCCCGACACGTTGAAGCCATGGTCGGATTCATGGATGAAGGCGCCGAAGTTTTTGACTACGGAAATTCGATTCGCGATGAAGCCCGCAAGGGCGGCTACTCCCGTGCATTCGCTTTTCCCGGATTTATTCCTGCCTACATTCGCCCTCTTTTTTGCGAGGGTAAAGGACCATTTCGCTGGGTGGCACTCTCCGGTGAAGAAAAAGACATCTACCGAACAGATCAAGCAATACTCGAACTATTCCCCGAAAACGAACATCTGCGCCGCTGGATCACCATGGCCCAGGAACGCGTGGCCTTCCAAGGCTTACCCGCGCGAATCTGCTGGC
>CAZVLV010000051.1:0-8333 GCA_964628015.1 uncultured Aquiluna sp.
TATGGGGGCACGCGATTTTTCGAGGAATTACTGAGCGATGAGGGCAGCAGGATCCACGCCTGGCGGCAAGATCACTGCATCAATCACGTGGATAACACCGTTATCAGCAACAATGTCAGCCTGCACAACCTTGGCACCGTTGACGGTGACACCATCTGCGGTGGACAGGGTTACTGTCTGTCCTTCAACTGTTGCGACATCGCCATCGGTGATATCGGCAGCCATGACTGTTCCTGGAACAACATGGTAGGTCAGGATTTGTGTGAGGACATCTTTATTCTCTGGCAGCAAAAGCGCATCAAGAACACCCGCTGGGAGTGCTGCAAAAGCTTCGTCTGTTGGTGCAAAGACCGTGAACGGGCCTTCGCCATTAAGTGTGTCAACAAGACCAGCGGCGGACACTGCTGTGACCAGCGTTCCGAATCCATCTGTGCTTGAGGCGATGTCAACAATTGTTCCGCTACCGGCAACTTCACTTGCGGCAACTGATTCACTTGCTGTTTCATCTGTGGAACTGCTGCAACCCACGAGTGTGAGTGCGGCGGCGGCCGCCACTGCTACCAGCGCGGTACGTCGCTTTAATTTCATTACTTCTCCTTGTTTTGGTGTGTGATCGGAAGGATCACCATCACTCCCATTGCAACACGGCACACAATCGTGTGCAACACAGGGGCTCCTGAAACCCGAAATGTCCACTTTGATGTCATGCCGGAGATGGCTGCAGTACACACCTACGACAGACTTGGCAGGTCATGGACGCTTTCCTACTGAGCTTCGCGGTCATATTTGTGGCTGAACTCGGCGACAAATCACAGCTCATGGCCATGACTTTTGCCACCCGATATCGATTCTGGACTGTGATCCTGGCGATCACCGCCGCAACTGCCATCGTGCACCTTTTCTCGGTTGCCTTGGGAAGCATTGTTGGATTGGCATTACCAACCGGCCCTATCAATATCATCGCGGGAATCGCTTTTGTGTTCTTCGGTCTGTGGACTTTACGCGGTGACTCTCTCACCGAAGAGGAAGAAGGGCGAGCGCTTCGATCCAATAGATCTGCATTTTTCGCCGTTGCGATTGCCTTCTTTCTCGCTGAACTTGGCGACAAAACCATGTTGGCAACCGTGACATTGGCAACCACCGAGGGTTGGTTTGGTACCTGGGTCGGGTCAACTTTAGGCATGGTCGCGGCTGATGCCCTCGCGATTGGCGTGGGTGCCATCCTTGGTCGCAAGCTCCCAGAGAAGGTTATTCGAATTGGTGCAGCCGTGTTGTTCTTTATCTTTGGCGCGTGGTTGATCTACGAAGGTATCTCTGCCTTAACTCCTTGACCGAATCTTGGCACAGCGCGCGCGACTATCGCCCCGATGACTGCAGCGGGAACAAGTGCCCACCCACCCAAGAAGTAGCCAAGAGCAATGCCGAGCCCAATGGCAATAGGCCACTTCATGGGAGCTGTCGCAATC
Source organism: uncultured Aquiluna sp. (assembly GCA_964628015.1). Taxonomy (GTDB): domain Bacteria; phylum Actinomycetota; class Actinomycetes; order S36-B12; family S36-B12; genus UBA4592. Next base: position 1,467 of record CAZVLV010000051.1, read on the forward strand.
ACAGACGCAATGAGACCAACTGCGATAGCGGCGGCAACCTGTGGTCCTGATGGAATGATCAACGAAAAGAGCAATCCGGTGGCGGCGCCAATGAACATGATGGGAAAGAACGGACCCCCTCGGAAACCTGATCCCATGGAGAGCGAATAAGCAATTGTTTTCATCACCACAATTCCAACAACAGCACTCACCGAAGTAAGAGTGGGAAGCTCTGTCAGCAGTTCTTCGCTCGAAGTCGCGATATATGCGAATGACAAATCCGTCCACATATTGAGAGCAATGGCCAACGATCCAATAACCACCGCGGTGATAACAAGTGCGGGAAGGTGTGGCTTATTGCCCGTGAGCTTGTTAATGCGCGTGGCTCCATACCGTGCGAGAGCTGTCAGGAGTGCAGCTACCAAGGCGACAACTACGGCCCAGAGCAACTGGTCTACTTCAACTGACTTGGGTGCATCATTAAGTGACAGTGAGCCACTGAGGAGTGGATTGACGAAGAGTGCCAATATCGCGCCGCCCGCACTCGCTGTTACAACTCTCTTGGGGTCATCCACTGTGAACGCCTTGGCTACCAGACCGCCAATCACTGCTCCAGTGGATACCAACGCGACTTCGGGACCAAGAACCGCGCCGCCCACAAGGGAAGCGAAGATCGCGAGAATCGCCGAGAGGTACTCACGCGGAGTGAGAGCGTGAACCTTGATGCCACCCAAAGGCGAATGTCCAGTGTCGCCTACGTATGTGCGAATCACATAGACAGCAATGGCCGCAGTGACGAGTACCACCAGCACGTACCAGGGGGCTGTACCCAATTGCTCGGGAACAGTGATCCACGTGTACTCGATAGTGATCACCACGACCTCGAGAACGAGATAACCTGCACACAGGCTCAGAAGTGCTCCAATGAGAGTGGGTAACACTCCAGATTTATTCACGTCCGCAATCTCACCACACATTCACGGATATGTTGTGAAGTAAGCGGATTATCGGTGGACTCAGCCGCCGAATATGCGCGAGAAGAATCCACCCTTTTTCGCCGCAGCCTTCTCCGCAGCGGTGCATGAACACCGCTGATTTTTGGGAACGCCTCGCAGGACTTCATTTTTATGTTGGCCGCAGCCTGCCCAGGTTGCTTTCTTACAGGCTTTACAGGTCACTTGACGGCACATGGCTGTGTTCCTTTTGTTCGGGATCTGAATGAAGCCGAAATATACCCCAGGGGGTATAAAAAGGGCGGGTGGGGTTACCGTAGAAGAATGAAGTGGCGAATCGGAATCATCACCACCGCTTTAGCGTCCCTGGTCGGTGGTGTCTGGGTCTCGGGTACTGCCACAGCTACGTCTCCCCTTGATGCGAACCCGACCCAGACGCAATACCTCGATATCCCCGTTCAGGAAACGGGGCGAGTTTTAGTGGTAGCAGACGGAGACACATTTCGCTTCATACCTGATGGTCAGACCGACTACGTCACCGTCCGACTGCTGGGGGTGAATACACCTGAGATTCGAGGCTTTTACAACGCGAATCGCGAGACCGATATGTGCGGTGGTCCTGAAGCCACCAACGTATTGAAATCTGTGTTACCTCCTGGCACCCCCGTCCAATTACGCGCACTCGATTCCGAATCCGAGAGCAGGGGCCGTATCCAGCGTTATGCATTTGCTTTCAATCCCACCACTGGGCAGTACGACATTGATGTGCAGGCCGTTGTAGCGCAGTCGGGACTTGCCATGTGGTTCACGGTGAAGAATGAATCGACATTGTCGTATCAGTATCGAGTCATGATTGCACAAACTCAACTCGCCGAAATCGGGATCTGGGATCCTTTGTTTTGCGGGCCAATTGAACAACCCAATGCCAATGTCAGCGTGATTGTGAACTGGGATGCACCCGGTAACGACAACGACAACATCAATGGAGAGTTCATCACGGTTCGAAATATTGGTGATCGCGAAGTAGACCTCAGTGGTTGGCTACTTCGCGACTCCAGTTTGACTTCATGGTTTTACTTTCCCCAAGGAAGCATCCTCGCTCCCAATGATTACCGAGTTGTTCGCGCAGGTACCGGCAACAACGGATTTCCCGATCCACGTGACCTCTACATGGGCTCAACAACTGCACTATTCCCCAATCCACAACCCGGAAAATTTCTCGGTGATGGTGCTTATCTTTTAGACAAAAGGACAGCGCTACGGAGTTATTACGAATACCCGTGTGTGCTGGACTGCACCGACCCCATGCAAGGAGTACTGCGCATTTCATCCGTCAATGCTGTGGCGACCGCCACCACGGCCGCAAAAAGAGCAAACCAGGAGTATGTGAAAATTAAAAACACAGGATCGCTTCCTGCACTCCTTGATGGCTATTACCTCAGACGTGGATTATCTACATACCCGTTCTTAGTCAACACTGTCATTGCACCGGGGAAAACGTTGACAGTTCGAATTGGCAAAGGCACCCCCACTCGATTCACCCAATACTGGGGCCAAAACTCCACATTGCTCAATGACAACAAAGACAAAGTCTCATTACTATCGAATAGGAATGTTCTTATCAGCCAGAAATCCTGGGGCTAAGAAATTATTTGCGCTTTTCTGACTCCCGCTTAAGTTGCTTGGCCGCGCGAACTTCACTTTCAATAATCTCGGCTTCAGCGAGAGTTGGGGCGCTCCCACCGAAGCGTGCGGGAATCCACGCAGCACCCGCAGGTTTATCGCGATAGCGCTCAATTGTTTGTGCCAGAAGAACTTTCAGCGTGTCACTCAGTAGTTCATTCGCTTGGTCAGGATCCATTCCGGGATCAAACTCAAGTGGATTACCGACCGTTATGCACACTTGCTTACCGCGGGAAAAATCTTTCACACCATACGACAGAAGCCGATGGCCACCGAAAATGATCATGGGTATCACAGGAACCTTGGCAACTTTGGCCATACGGATTGAACCGCTTTTCAGTTCCTTGATATCCAGTGATCGACTCATGGTCGCTTCGGGGAAAACGCCAACAATCTCACCTGCTTTGAGGGCACTGACGGCATCGCGAAATGCTTGTGATCCGGCATCGCGATTCACTGGAATGTGTTTCATGCCGCGCATGAGCGGTCCTGCAATTGTGTGACGGAAAATGGAATCCTTCGCCATAAACCGAACGAGTCGGCGACCACGCATATCCGCGGGGATGCCACCGAGCGCGAAATCTAGATAACTGGTGTGATTGATGGCGAGCAGTGCACCACCCTCCAATGGAATGTTTTCGGCACCAACAACATCGACATCAATGGACAGACCTTTAAACAGGCCCTTCGCGGTGAGGACAATTACTCGGTACAGCGGATCAGCCACACCACAACACTACTGGGGACTAGAAGCCAGTATCCCCAAGGCGAGCACCACTCTTCTCTAAAAGCGCTTTGACTTCAGATGATCGATAGCGGCGGTGACCACCCAATGTGCGAATGCTGGCGAGCTTGCCGGATTTAGCCCACCTGGTCACGGTTTTGGGATCGACCCTAAAGAGTGCCGCGACCTCGCCGGGAGTCATGAGGTGCTCCGTTTCGGGAATAGCCTCAGGATGCGAGCCGTAGGAGGGTGTTAATCCATGCACCATGTTGTACACCCCTTCCTTGGGAACCGCAGTTCTTTTCGATGCCCATGTGGTTTCAATGCCCATCTGGTTACCACCAACGTTATTGGGGTTCCGGGATTCCGCAACTTCAGTGTAAACGCCTTCCCCTACGCTGAGATCATGCAAACGCCGGTGGACCCCTGGTCGGAGTTCATTGATCATGAAGAAAATGGTCATGAAGAAGTCGTGGTGACTCAGGATCCGGCGACTGGCCTGCGGTCGGTTATTGCGATCCACTCGACCGCACTGGGTCCAGCCCTTGGTGGTACCCGGATGTCCCTATATGCGGACTCTCCCGATCCACAGGCCGCCGCATATTCAGATGCTTTGCGTTTGGCTCGCGCAATGTCACTCAAAAACTCACTCGCAGGGTTACCGCACGGTGGCGGTAAAGCGGTTCTCCTTGGGGACCCACACAATAAATCACGTGATCAACTATTGGCCTATGGTGACTTAATTGAATCCTTGGGCGGGAAGTACGTCACCGCGGGAGACGTTGGTATGCAGGTCGCTGACATGGATACCGTTGGTGAACGTAGTCGCTGGGTAACCGGGCGTTCCCCAGAAAACGGAGGCGTGGGGGATTCCGGAATCCTCACCGCAGTCGGAATCTGGCAAGGAATGAAGGCCGCCGCCCAGTTCACCTATGGAACGCCCAGCCTCCAGGATCGACTGGTAGCCGTAATCGGTGCGGGCAAGGTGGGTGGCCGACTCATCGACCATCTGACCACCGAGGAAGGTGCGCGAATTGTGGCCATGGACCCCAACCCCCACGTTCGAGCAGAGATAAGTGCCGCATTTCCCACCGTGGAATTTGTTGATTCCATCCACGAAGTACTCGCTCGCCAGCCTGATGTTCTCTCCCCCAATGCCATGGGTGGATTCATCACGGCCGACCTGGCCCGGGAACTTTCCGTCACGTTGATCTGCGGGGGCGCCAATAACCAACTCGCCAGCCCCGAGGTGGGAGACATACTGGCCGAACGCGGAATCCTGTATGCCCCTGATTTCCTGGTGAATTGCGGTGGCGTGATTCAGGTGGCCGAGGAGCTCGTGGGGGCGAATGTCGAGCGAGCAAGGGCCAAGGTCATGGAAGTGTTCACTACCACCACCACGGTGCTCGAACGGGCCTCATCCGAGGGGATCACGCCCGTGGCGGCTGCCGAATCTGAGGCGTGGGCCCGGATCGCCGCAGCATCCTGAGGCTCTCCCCCTTTTGTCGCCGGGTGAGTAATTTTTCCCCAGAGGGGTAAGTACCTCTGCCCAAAAATCTAGGAACGGGTAGTATCGCTCGGTGGCGGGCGATCATGCCCCCACCTGTTCACCAGTCCATGCATTACCGGAATAACCGGGGTTACTTGGAAGAGGGGGTCGAGCCATGGGGCGCGGCCGAGCTAAGGCTAAGCAAACGAAAGTCGCACGTGCGTTGAAGTACGGCGGCCCGCAGACCGATTTCGATCGGCTACAAGCGGAACTCAGCGGTCAACCTGTGACCGCTCCTTCGCCTGTCGCAGATGAAGTTGATGAATCCGATGACATGTATGCGGATGACCCTTACGCAAAGTACTACGAAGAAGAAGACGAATCCGCGTAACTTCCTGTCACGCTGACCGCACCACCGCCACCACCTTTAGCTGGAGAATCACCTCTTTCTCCTGGCTGTCGTTCGCGGATATTTCCGCACACCCATGCATCGAGATCACGTTCTGCAAGTACATCCAGGGTTTGGTCAACATCTGACTCGGGCACAACCGCAAACATTCCTATTCCCATATTGAATGTTCGTTCTGCATCCTGGAGCGGGACCGATCCTTCCCGTTGAATAAGGTCAAAAATTGGAGGTGGTGTCCAAGTTTGTCGATAGACATCTACAGCAACATTTTCGGGAAGTACCCGCGCGAGGTTCGCTGCAATTCCTCCGCCAGTGACGTGACTGAATGCATGAACATCAACTGAGTTAATGAGAGCCAAGCAATCGAGAGCGTAAATATGTGTGGGCTCGAGGAGTTCCTCGCCCACAGTCCGACCAAGTTCGGCGACATGCGCCTGCAGTCCAAGCTTTCCGTCACCGAGTAACACATAGCGTGCGAGTGAGTAGCCATTGGAATGCAAACCACTTGATGCCATGGCAATAACGACATCGCCCACTCGAACCCGATCTGGCCCAAGAAGTCGATCAGCATCAACTATTCCTGTTCCTGCACCCGCTATGTCGTATTCATCGGGCGCCATGAGCCCTGGGTGTTCGGCAGTTTCGCCACCAACAAGGGAACAGCCTGCTAGCTCGCAACCACGTGCAATACCGGCAACAATGCTGGCAACTCTCTCAGGATTGACTGAACCCACCGCTATGTAATCAGTCATGAACAGTGGTTCCGCACCACAGACCACAAGATCGTCCACAACCATGGCCACGAGATCCAATCCCACGGTGTGGTGAATGTCTAATGCCCTCGCAACCGCGATCTTTGTTCCCACACCATCGGTAGAGGTCGCAAGAAGGGGGCGTTGCATTCCTTTGGCAGCCGAGATGTCAAAGAGTCCCGCGAAACCCCCGAAGTCACCGACCACCTCGGGTCGAGTACTGGCCGCGATTGATGCGCGCATGAGTTCCACTGCGCGCTCACCAGATTCGACATCAACACCGGCAGCAGCGTATGTCGATTCTGATCCAGATGACTGCATGCAGATCAAGGCCTATTCAAAGCATCGGTGGCAAGTGGATCAATATGTAGGTGATCCTCTTTACCCACCCGGCGTTCTATGCCGTCAAGCACCTGCAGATTTACCTTGTGCTCCTCAGATAACTCCACGGGATACACACCGTCAAAGCAGGCCCGACACAAATTGTCTTTGGGAACATGGGTGGATTCAATAAGCGCATCGAGTTCAACAAACGCTAATGAATCCGCGCCAATAGATGCACAAATCTCCTGCACTGTGAGGCCATTGGCGATCAGCTCTGCACGTGAAGCAAAATCAATTCCATAAAAACACGGCCATTTCACCGGCGGACTAGAGATGCGGACATGAACTTCTTTGGCACCTGCCTCACGAAGCATGCGCACTAAAGCCCGTTGGGTGTTCCCACGCACAATCGAGTCGTCTACAACCACGAGGCGCTGCCCCGCAATGACTTCTTTGAGTGGATTGAGCTTGAGTCGAATACCCAATTGGCGAATAGTTTGTGATGGCTGAATAAATGTCCGACCGACATAAGAGTTCTTGACGAGTCCTTCGGC
>CAZVLV010000052.1:0-8327 GCA_964628015.1 uncultured Aquiluna sp.
CGCTCATCACAATGGGTGTGACTCCCATTACGCGAGTTGAACTTGTTGTAGGAAAAGCAATCTCGACCATTTACCTAGCCGTGATCTCGAATGCAATTCTCATTGCGGTTGCACTCATTTTTGGCTGGAGTCCATCATCCAGTGCATTTCTCATCCCACTGGCCTTGATCCTAGGAATAGCGAGTGTTTCAGGGTTGGCATTTCTCATCGCAGGAACCATGAAGGCTGAAGCAGTCCTGGCAATAGCAAACGGAATATTTATCCTGGCAATGGTTTTTGGAGGCATACTTTTCCAGTATTCAGGAGTCATGGGAACAATCACGGGGCTGCTTCCTCCCGCCGCCTTGTCGAATTGCATGGCGCATTCACTAGATTCCGCACCACCCGATTCACCACATCTCATATTCTCGATTACAGTCTTAATCATGTGGTCGATTGGCGGCACTCTGCTCGCGGCGAAATTATTCAGGTGGCGTTAAGGTATTCATATGCCGATTCGTGGAACAAGGCTTGTCTATCTAGCAAATGTCATTGTCCAGTCAGGGATAATTGTGACAGGCGCCGTTGTACGAATCACTGGATCGGGACTTGGATGTCCCACATGGCCCCAATGTGTCGAGGGTTCCTACATACCAACTGCGAGACAAGAGCAAGATTTTCATAAATACATAGAGTTCGGTAATCGACTTTTGACCTTTGTCGTTGCGATAGTTGCCATCGCCACCATCGTTGCAATGATCATTGACACCCGCCGGCGCAAGAAAGCCGGCTTGAACGCTCGAAAGACGCTTATCGTGTTAGCGATAGTCCCATTCGTCGGGACTGCAATACAGGCTGTTTTAGGGGGCATTACGGTCCTCACAGGATTGCACCCAGCTACTGTTTCTGCACATTTTCTTCTCTCCATAGCTCTTGTGGCGGCTGCGGTTGTCTTATTGGTTCGTAGTGGGGACCCCGGAGATCAACCCATCCGATATTTAGCCCCAATAGCCGTTAGGGTTCTTGCTTGGTCACTGGTAGCGGTCACAGCTGTCGTCGTTTTTCTCGGTGTTTTGGTTACCGGAAGCGGTCCACACAGTGGGGACGCGAATACTGAGGTGAGATTCTCCTTTGATCCTCAAACCATTTCGTGGATGCATGCTGACTCGGTATTTCTGTTCCTGGGTTTACTCATTGGGCTACTCATCACTCTCTTCCTGTTTCCGAGTACTGGTCGAATGCGAAAAAGGACACTTCTACTATTGGCGATAGCCCTACTTCAAGGCACCGTCGGTTATGTTCAGTACTTCACTGGCCTACCGGAAGTATTAGTGGGTATACACGTTCTCGGAGCAGTTCTCACATGGATAGCCGTGTTGTTGATTCCATTTTCCATGCGTACCCGTGGAGTGATTGATACACAGAAACTTGCTACGGCACAAACGGGTTAACGCCGATCAACAGGAACAGTAACGCCAGATAAGTTATTGAGCCATGAAAAATTCTCATTGCGGGTTTTTCAAGCTCTGAATACTCTGCATTGTCTTTTCGGGTGCGGCGCCACAAGGCTATCGCTGACCAAATAAACCAAAGACCCAGAGCTATGGCGCCCACTGAGTAGACCCAACCCATGGGTGCGACAGGAATTAACACGATAGAGAAACCCACCATCACAATGGCATAGATGGCGATATCGCGGGTCACGGTAAGTGCTGGAGCAACAACAGGCAGCATGGGCACACCGACTTGGGCATAGTCATCGCGGTACTTCATTGCCAGGGGCCAATAGTGAGCCGGCGTCCAGAAAAAGACAATCATGAAGAGAACCGCAGCGGTCCACGTTAGGGTACCTTGAACCGCAGCCCACGCAATGAGCACAGGCATGCAACCTGCTGCCCCACCCCAAACAATGTTTTGCGGGGTATTCCTTTTCAAGATCATTGTGTAACCAACTGCATACATAACGATCGCGAGTACTCCGAGGAACGCAGCCAACCAGTTTGACAATATTCCGAGAACGAGGAAACTGACCAATCCGAGGATGGTTGCCTGAACGAGACCTGAACGAACGCTCACCATCCCTGCTGCCACAGGTCGCGATCCCGTTCGATGCATTACGGCGTCTATGTCTTTGTCATACACACTGTTATAGGTGTTGGCGCTTGCTGCCGCCGCGCTACCGCCAATCAGTACAGCGAGCGTGGGCAACAAGTCTGGCAGGCCATTAGAAGCTAGGAAAAGTGTCGGGATAGCTGTCGCAAGGAGGAGTTCCACAATCCTCGGTTTCGTGATCCAAAAATGTGCCGAGATCCTCTCGCGCAACCCTCCTGAAATCACACCCATAACCTACCGCGCCACAAGGATGGCAGCCTCACGGTGATCACCGTTCTGGCGCTCCCCATAAAGTGTAACTAAGTCAATAGACTTATGGCATGACTGAAGTGACGCATCCCCCGCAATTGTCCGCAGCTTTGGATTGGACGAGTTCCGATACCCAGGCTGTTACATATCTGCGGGCCATCGCCATGGACGCAGTGCAAAAAGTCGGAAATGGTCACCCCGGCACAGCCATGGCACTTGCCCCTGTCGCCTATCTACTTTTTCAGCGCCTCATGACTCATGACCCAGAAGACCCTTCGTGGTTGGCGCGTGACCGATTTGTCCTTTCTGCTGGACACTCAAGTCTCACGTTGTACTCGCAACTTTTTCTCAGTGGTTACGGCTTAACCATGTCTGATCTTGAAAGTTTTCGAACCCGAGGCAGCCTTACACCCGGCCATCCTGAGTTCGGACACACAGTGGGTGTCGAGACCACGACTGGCCCCTTGGGTCAGGGCGTGGCAACCGCGGTGGGAATGGCGATGGCAGAAAGATTCGATCAAGGACTTTTCCCTGGTGCACCGCTCGCCCACCGCGTATGGGTTATTGCTTCAGACGGGGACTTAGAAGAAGGAATATCATCCGAGGCCTCATCTTTAGCGGGGACCCAGAAGTTGGGACACCTTAATGTCATTTGGGATGACAACAGAATCTCCATCGAAGGGAATACCGACGTAGCATTCACGGAAGATGTGTGTGCTCGTTATCGCGCGTATGGGTGGGATGTCTACGAAGTTGATCAATTGACTAACGGCGATGTTGATGTTCATGCGCTGTACTCAACTCTTATCACCGCTGCAAATAATGTGGATCGTCCTAGCTTTATTCGTGTGCGTACGACAATCGCGTGGCCTGCACCCAATGCACAAGGCACTGCGAAGTCTCACGGGTCTGCCTTGGGTGCGGCTGAAGTTGCGGCCACCAAAGTGGAATTGGGGCTTGACCCTGAACAAGCATTTCAATTTGATGATTCCCTATTACACAGTATTAGGGAATCATTGGCGCGCCGCGCGCATGCAGCAAAAATCCATTGGAACAACGAGTTCAATCAATGGAAAGATTCTCACCCCGAAGGTGCCTCTCTTCTCAAGAGAATCCTTGCACATGAATTACCTGAGGATTTTGAATCCCACCTGCCTGCTTTTGAAGGCATAACTGCAATGGCAACACGTAAGGCATCAGGGTTGTGCATTAACGTTTTAGCTCGTGTGCTTCCGGAGTTGTGGGGCGGCTCGGCAGATCTTGCTGAATCGAACAACACGTGGATCGATGGCTCACCAAGCTTCCTGCCTTACTTTTCTGAGTCCACTTCTCCCTATGGCAGAAATATTCACTTTGGAATACGCGAACATGCCATGGGGGCTGCGCTCAACGGAATTGCTCTCGATGGCCTCACTAAGCCATTTGGCGGAACATTCCTAGTGTTCAGCGACTATATGCGTGGTTCCGTTCGACTCGCAGCACTCATGCAGACACCAGTCACTTTCGTGTGGACACATGATTCGATCGGCCTAGGTGAAGATGGCCCAACTCATCAGCCTGTTGAACATTTATGGTCCCTTCGGGCCATACCGGGGCTTAATGTGGTACGGCCAGCAGACGCCCATGAAACTGCGGCTGCTTGGGCAGGGATTATTTCCCACCGGGAGCCAGCTGGACTTATCCTGACAAGGCAAGACCTTCCCCTACTCACCGAATTACCACGTCACGACATTTCATCGGGAGTTTCACATGGTGCCTATGTCATTGCCACTGATCCTGCACCCGATGTCCTCATCATTGCAACAGGTTCCGAGGTGCATGTTGCGCTGTCGGCTCGTGAAATCCTCGCTCAACAGGGAGTTTCCTCTCGTGTGGTGTCTATGCCGTGCACCGAATGGTTTGATCGCCAGTCAGAGGAATATCGTGAATTAGTGATGCCTAAGAACATTACGGCTCGAGTAGCAGTCGAAGCGGGAGCAACATTCGGCTGGTTCAAATATGTTGGCTCAGATGGAGTCGTAGTCGGTATTGACAAGTTTGGTGCGAGCGCATCTGCAAAGGAACTTTTTGAGGATTACAACATCACCGCCGTGCAAGTCGCGGAATCCGCACTCACAGCAATCCGTAATTCTGCAGGGAAATGAGGTAGGTCTGTAATGTCACATATTCTTGAGGAACTCACAAACGCTGGGGTCAGTATTTGGCTTGACGATCTCAGCCGAAGTCGCATCACTGATGGATCCCTCACCGAGTTCATTGACAAGTATTTTGTGCGAGGGGTGACCACCAATCCTTCAATATTCCAGAGTGCGATTTCACAAGGTTCGGATTCGTATTCAGATCAAATCCGCCAATGCGCCGATCAGGGACTCACGGCTGAGCAGACTATTCGCCTCATTACCACCGACGATGTCCGGTCTGCTTGTGACATTTTCTCCGGAGTATTTGAACAGACACAAGGAGTTGATGGCAGGGTCTCCATTGAAGTCGATCCCCGATTAGCACATGACACACACGGAACAATTAATGCCGCTCGAGATCTATGGGATCTAGTTGATCGCAGAAACCTGTTTATAAAGATTCCCGCAACGGACGAAGGACTTCCCGCGATTACCGAGGTGATTGCCCAGGGAATCAGTGTAAATGTCACATTAATTTTCTCCGTTCCGCGCTACCGACAAGTAATTGCGGCATACATCGATGGACTGAGAAAAGCGGCGGAAGCGGGGATCAACCTCAGCACGATTCAATCTGTTGCTTCGTTCTTTATTAGTCGTGTCGATACCAGTATTGATCTGGCGCTGGATGCAATTCAGGGTAAAGAATCCGAAAGCCTGAGAGGTGAGGCAGCCATAGCCAACGCCCGTCTCGCATGGCAGGTTCATCTGGAAACATTGGCATCACCTGAGTGGAACGCGCTCAGTGGCGCCCAGCCCCAACGTCCGTTATGGGCTTCGACCGGAGTCAAGGATCCTCGGTACCCGGATACCCGATACGTTATTGATCTCGTTGCGCCAGGCTGTGTGAACACAATGCCCGAATCCACTTTGAAGGCCGTGGCAGACCATGGCGTGTTCAGCGGCGATACCGTCACCGCCGACGCCCGTCAATCCCACGACACCTTCCAACAGCTCGCCGCCATTGGCATCGATATTCCTCTGATACTGGATCAACTCGAAGATGAAGGTGTGAAGAAATTTGAGGACTCATGGAATGACCTGATCAGAACTGTTGATAACGCACTTCACGAGCCACACTCGTGACCTTCCACAATCCTCTGCGGTCACCTGAAGATCAGCGTCTTCCAAGAGTTGCAGGCCCATGTGCCCTAGTTTTATTTGGCGTCACAGGTGATTTGTCCCGCAAGAAAGTGATGCCGGCCATCTATGACCTTGCAAATCGAGGACTACTTCCACCCGGTTTTGCCCTCGTTGGCTTCGCTAGGCGCGAGTGGGCAAATCAGGATTTTGCGCAACAGGTGCATGACTCCGTCAAAGAATACTCTCGCACACCATTTTCTGAAGATACGTGGCGCCAATTAGCAACCGGCATACGTTTTGTCGACGGCGATTTAACTGACCCAGTTGCCTATCAAAAACTATTGAATGTGGTAACCGAACTTGACGCCACCATGGGCACAGATGGTAACCACGCCTTTTACCTATCTATTCCCCCAAGCTTGTTTCCTACTGTATTGGAGAACCTACAAGATTCTGGACTTGCGGAATCAGGAGGCAGTTCTTCGTGGCGGAGAGTTGTTATCGAAAAGCCTTTTGGGCACGATCTGGCATCGGCTGAAGAACTGAATTCCTTGGTCGACCAAGTGTTTCCTCCGGGCAGTGTCTTCCGGATCGATCATTATCTAGGGAAGGAAACTGTTCAAAATATCCTGGCCGTGCGCTTTGCGAACTCCATGTTTGAACCACTTTGGAATAACAATTACGTTGACAATGTACAAATCACAATGGCAGAAGACATTGGAATCGCCGGCCGAGCTGGTTACTACGATGGCATTGGCGCGGCACGTGACGTTATCCAGAACCATCTCATACAGTTGCTCGCTCTCACAGCAATGGAGGAACCACTTTCCTTTAGCGCAGATGACGTCAGATCAGAAAAGGAAAAAGTTCTCCGGGCTGTAACAGTGCCTAACGATATTTCCGCCCACACAGCTCGTGGACAGTATGCCGCTGGTTGGCAGGGCGGAATTCCTGTGAAGGGGTTCCTAGAAGAGCATGGAATTTCTCCCGATTCGACAACCGAGACTTTTGCGGCGATCCGCCTCAATGTCGAGAATCGTCGATGGGCGGGAGTGCCTTTCTACTTGCGAACTGGCAAACGTTTAGGCAGGCGGGTCACAGAGGTGGCAATAATCTTTAAGCGGGCACCACACTTACCCTTTACTGAATCCTCAACAGAAGAACTCAGTAACAATGCTCTTGTGTTTCGGATTCAACCAGATGAAGGAATAACCGTTCGGTTCGGCTCAAAAGTGCCTGACACCAGTACCATCCAAGTCCGTGATGTCACTATGGATTTTCAATATGGTGACTCTTTCGTTGATACAAGTCCAGAGGCGTATGAACGCCTTATTCTGGATGTACTTCTGGGAGATCCCCCACTGTTCCCCAGACGGGAAGAAGTGGAACTTAGTTGGAAGATACTTGACCCGATACTTGATCATTGGTCAACAGAAGGTGCGCCTGAAAAATACGCATCTGGAGGCTGGGGGCCATCTGACGCGTATGAAATGATTCATCGCGATGGTCGCACATGGCGACGGCCTTAGAAAGTGTGGTTGACTCAATGATCCGATTAGAGGATACGAGTGGTGGAGCCGTGGCGGCCGCAATTGCCAAGGAGCGTCATCGGCTCGGCTCACCCGCGACGGGCATGGTGCTGACCATGCTCATTCTCGCAAACGAGGATGCTCAATCAGATGCAACCGCGGCCGCAGTATCAGCAGCTAGGGAACACCCCATGCGGATAGTGACGCTTATTCCGCGTCCCGGACGGATTCCTCATTCCTTAGACGCCGAGATAGCAGTCGGAGGAGATGATGGTCCCGGGGAGGTTGCCGTCCTACGTTTGCGAGGTGAGTTGGCTCACCATGCAAATTCCGTGGCTATTCCACTGCTCCTCTCTGATACCCCAGTTGTTGCCTTCTGGCCATCACACCCGCCTTATTCACCATCGGAAGACCCCATTGGTAAGCATGCACAGTTGCGAATAACAGATTCATCCCAGTCACCAGATCCAATGGCAGAGTTACAGACACGTTATCTCGGATATTCGCCTGGCGATGTTGACCTCGCATGGACCCGACTCACTCCCTGGAGATCTGCTCTCGCCGCTGCCCTTGATTCCGGTTCTCCTCAGATTACAGGCGTCTCGATCGTTGCACACATCAATGATCCCAGTGCACAACTCCTCGCAACCTGGCTCCGTATGTGCCTTGATAGCGAGACCAGCATCGAACCTTCCGAGAGCGTGGAGATCATTTCTGTCACGCTGAAGGCTGCGGATGGGGATATCAGCCTGCGTCGCGTTGATTCGCAACAGGCCATATTGACAAAACCTGGTATCCCAGATGCAACGATTGGACTTCCATCTCAAGATCTCGCTGCACTGTTAAATGAAGAATTAAAGTACCTCAATCCAGACGACACATATGGTGCGGTTCTCGCTGCACTCTGTCGCACCTGATGACTCTGACATGACATATCAACAGGTTTCCTCAGAAGATATCTCAGATGTAGCAATTGCAACGTTGATTAGTGTTCTTCAAGGATCCTCCACCGGCGATTTTTTTCACGTTGTTCTCACTGGAGGGGATACGGGAATGAGGGTCACATCGCGACTTCCCGAAGTAGCGGTTGGAGTTCACGAATCTATCTGGAGCAGAGTTCATTTGTGGTGGGGCGATGAAAGATTTGTCGCATCTGATTCACCCCTGAGGAACGACTACAACATCCGCGAGATTCTCG
>CAZVLV010000053.1:0-8275 GCA_964628015.1 uncultured Aquiluna sp.
AGGACACGCACTCACTATCAATGAACTTCAGGCCCTCACTCGCTGACACCTTGGAGCTAAAACCGCGACCGGAAATTGTTAGGGCGAATGTTCCTTGAATTTCATCGCATGCGCGAACACAACGACTACACGCAATGCATTTGGATTCATCAAAAGAGAAATAGGGATTGGAGTCATCGGTGGGGGCATCAAGATGGTTAGCACCTTCGTAGCCGTAACGGACATCGCGCAAACCCACCACACCCGCCATGTCCTGGAGCTCGCAGTCACCATTCGCTGGACACGTTAAGCAATCCAATGGGTGATCGGAGATATACAACTCCATGACACCTTTACGGAGTTTGTCGAGTTTAGGGGATTGTGTGGTGACCGACATACCCGATTCACATGGAGTGGTGCAGGAAGCGGGAGTTCCTTTGCGACCATCGATCTCCACCAAGCACAGTCGACACGATCCAAATGGATCCAATGAGTCAGTCGCGCATAATTTCGGAACAGCTTGCCCTGCCAATGCCGCAGCACGCATGACAGATGTCCCGGCGGGCACGTCAATGAGATTGCCGTCAATGGCCACAGTGACCATCTCGGTGGAGTCGATCTCTGGTGTACCCAGATCCGAGGGAATGTTCACGCGATCAGGGGGGAAGATGCTCACACGCTTTCCTTTCGACGTTGTGAATCTGGTTCAAAATCTTCTGGGAACTTGTGCAGGGCACTCAGGACGGGTAGTGGTGTGAGTCCACCCATGGCGCACAGTGATCCCTCACGCATGACCTCACACAAATCCTCCAACAGCTCCTTATTACCTGCACTATCCTCCCCACGGACGATCAGGTCAATAACCTCGACTCCCCTGGTTGAGCCAATACGGCACGGAGTGCACTTACCGCAGGACTCCTCAGCACAGAATTGCATGGCGAACTTAGCTTGGGTGGCCATGTCTACGGTGTCATCGAAAACGACTATCCCACCGTGCCCGAGCATGGCATCGGCGGCAATTAATGATTCATAGTCGGCACTGACATCGAGTTCAGCCTCGGACAGATAGGCGCCAAGTGGCCCACCGATTTGCACGGCTCGGATGGGACGGCCGGTTCGCGTACCAGCGCCGAACCCCTGGACAAGTTCGCGAACGCTCACACCGAATCCAGTTTCCACGATGCCGCCCTGGGCAATATTCCCGGCGAGCTGGAACACGGATGTTCCCTGGGATCGGCCCGTTCCGAGCGATGAATAGGCCTCTGCGCCTCGTGACATTATCGCGGGAACACTGCCAATAGAAATTACGTTATTGATCACGGTGGGCACACCGAACAGACCTTCGAGGGCGGGCAGCGGAGGCTTGGGTCGAACCATGCCGCGCTTACCTTCCAGACTTTCCAACATGGCGGTTTCTTCACCGCACACATAGGAGCCCGCACCCACTCTCACGTGGATATCGAATTCAAAATCAGTATCGAAGATCGAGTCGCCTAACCATCCTTGTTCCCGGGAAAGTTCAATGGCTCGCTGCATGGAATGAATGGCTGCGGGGTATTCACTGCGTATATATATGTATCCAGTGTCGGCGCCCACCGCGAAGCCCGCGATCAACATGCCTTCCAGCAAAGTGAAAGGGTCGCCTTCCATCAGCATTCGATCGGCGAACGTCCCGCTATCGCCTTCGTCAGCATTGACCACAACATATTTGTGGGTTGCGCTCCCTGCCGGTGCACCTGCATGTGCGGTGGCAACAGCATTGGCCACAGTTTTCCACTTAATGCCAGTGGGGAAACCTGCACCGCCTCTGCCGCGAAGGCCTGACGCAGTCACTAACTCAATTGTGCGCGCCTGCCCAACGGCCATGGCTGCCTTCAGTCCATTCAAGCCACCGTGCGCCACAAAGTCTTGCGGTGACGCCGGATCAACAATGCCTACGCGCTCAAATGTCCACCGGTCTTGCTTGGCCAACCACGGCAATTCATCGGTGATTCCAAGATAGAGATCAGATGAAGTGAAGTCACCCGTCAGATGAAGATCGGCAATATCACCTGGCCCGACGGGTCCGAATGCATGGCGAACGCCATCTACATCGATTTCAACAAGTGGTTCAAGCCAGAGCATGCCACGCGAGCCATTACGAACAATGTCGATAGACTGATGCTCTGACGCAAGAGCAGCGGCGACCCGATCTGCGCCGACAGAGACTGCGGCACTATCACCTGGAACAAAAACCTTCATTGGGTAATTCATTCTCCTTTAGAATTTCGCCAACAGTGACTGGACGTGCTCGGAAATGATTTCGGGGGTAACTCGTCCCAGCAGCTCGCCATTAATCATGGCTGCTGGGCCTAGCGCGCAATTACCTAGACAAAAAACTTCATGGGTCTCCACGCTGTCATGAGCGAAATCCTTGACTTGAACACTGTGCCAATCTTTATCGAGTTGGCGTGACCCGACAGACTGGCATGCCTCAGCACCGCAGATTCGAACCGACACCGCCGCGGGTGGATCTGTGCGCAGGTCGGAGTAATAGGTGAGTACGCCAAAAACTTCAGCGCGTGACACATTGCAGAGCTCCCCAATCGCACCGATGCTGGACTCGGGAACATAACCAAAATGGTCCTGAATTCGCTGCAAACACCTCAGCAAGGATCCATCTTCTGTGGACAGATCCGCAATGAGCACCCGTATTTCGGCATCGAATTCACCCGCGGGGCGATGATTCTCCACGTGGTCGCGTTTCTTTTTCATTTTCTCGCTCATGCGCTCACCCATTCCTGACCACTGTAGACGTTCATGCGGCCTTCGCGCGCAAACCCAATGAGTAGTTGATCATGCTGGCGAGCTAGCTCTACAGCCAGGCTGGTGGGTCCGGAAACAGCGACGATTGCGCCAATAGATGCCGTGAGTGCCTTCGCAACGATTTCATAGGAGACCCGGCCACTGACCACAAGAATGTGATCAGTCAGTGGAAGTAGCTCACTGGTGAGGGCATGGCCAATGACTTTGTCCACTGCGTTGTGGCGGCCAACATCTTCCCTCACAAAAAGCACTTCATTTCCGGGGCCCACCAAAGCGGCCGCGTGCAATGCACCCGTCATGTCAAACATTTTTTGCCGAGATCGCATTTGCTCAACAAAATGAAGTGCGTGCCGGGGATCAAATCTCCATTTATCCGTGTGCAGTGGTGCAACCGGGCTCTTGAACTCATCAAGAACATCGGCACTACACACTCCGCAAGACGAACTGGTGATGTACGCCCTGGGTCGCGGCGGAATGACATCGGTGGCCAACGTGACTCGGACGGTATCGACTTCTTGTTCAGCAATGTCCTCAGCATCGACTTCAAAGTCAGTGCCCACCGCACGCAATCGGGAGGAGCCCGCAAAAGCGCGCATGGACGTTATCTGCGCATCGTTGGTAAGGCCCGCTTCACTCACCAACCAACCAGCTGCCAAATCAAGGTCATGGCCGGGAGTGCGCATGGTGGTGGCAAGCACTTGATCACCTAACACAATGGTGAGCGGGGCTTCGACTACAACGCGGTCGATCCGATCAACCCGAACAGGACGTGACCCGTCCTTCTCGCTCTCCACCCGGAGAGTCGAGAAGGGTCGGGTGGTGTGGCTCATGTCTAGAACAGCCCCACAATCGCCCCGTTAACTAGGTCAATTCGCTCACTCGATGGGACCTTCGGTAGGCCTGGCATGGTCATGACATCGCCACAAACCGCGACAATAAATCCTGCACCAGCAGACAGACGCACCTCGCGAATATTGAGGCTGTGTCCGGTCGGAGCACCCTTGAGTGCGGGATCTGTCGAGAATGAGTACTGCGTTTTTGCAATACATACTGGGAATTCGGGGTACCGCTCCTGAAGTTCCTTTAGTTGCGTGCGCACCTTTGCATCTGCGGTGACTTCACTTGCGCCATACACCGTTGTGGCAATTGCCTCGATCTTTTGCAGAAGGGTGAGTTTGTCTTCGTAAACAAATGATTCATGGGGTTCGGTAGCCGCACGCGAGTCTTGGTCACATATGCCAGCAACAACTTCAGCTAACTCGGTGGCACCTGCACCACCTTCCGCCCAATGTGTTGCGACAACAATGGGAACTCCCTTGCCTTCGACATGCTTTTTCAGCAGGGCAATTTCAGCATCCGTGTCAGCAGTGAAGTGGTTAATGGACACAACAACCGGCAAGCCATACGTGTCACGGATATTGTCCAAATGCTTGTCGAGGTTGGCAAACCCTGCTTCAAGAGCTTCAAGGTTTTCTTCGCTCAGATTTTTGGGATCTGCTCCACCATGAAACTTGAGTGCGCGCACCGTTGCCACAATGACCGCAACAGATGGGTGAATCCCTGCGGCACGGCACTTGATGTCAATGAACTTCTCAGCACCCAGATCAGCACCGAATCCAGCTTCGGTCACAACATAGTCGGCCAACTTCAATGCATTAGTGGTCGCGATTACCGTGTTGCATCCGTGAGCAATATTGGCAAAAGGACCACCATGGACGAATGCGGGTGTTCCTTCGAGGGTTTGCACCAAGTTCGGTGAGAGCGCTGTTTTCAATAGAACCGTCATGGCTCCCTGGGCATTGAGCTGACTTGCCAACACCGGTTCCTTGTCACGGGTGTATCCCACAACAATTCGACCAATTCGCTCACGCAGATCTTCTTCATCGGTGGCGAGACAGAAAATGGCCATGATTTCGGAAGCCACAACAATGTCAAAGCCATCTTGACGTGGGTACCCATTGCCCGGCCCACCCAAAGCAATGGTGATGTCGCGAAGTGCGCGGTCATTCATGTCTAGCACGCGCTTCCACGTCACACGACGAACATCAATGCCAAGTGCATTTCCGTGGTGAATATGGTTATCAATCAGAGCGGCGAGAAGATTATTTGCCAATCCAATTGCATTGAAGTCACCTGTGAAATGCAAGTTGATGTCTTCCATTGGAACAACCTGGGCGTACCCACCACCGGCAGCACCACCCTTCATGCCAAATACCGGTCCAAGGGATGGCTCACGCAAACACACCATGGTGTTCTTGCCAATCTTGCGCAGGCCATCGCCCAATCCCACAGTCGTGGTGGTCTTGCCTTCACCCGGAGGCGTCGGGCTAATCGCGGTGACGAGGATGAGTCGTGCCGACGGGCGCTCGGGCAGAGTGCTCAACCAACCAAGATCGATCTTGGCCTTGGTACGACCATAAGGCTCGACCGCGATTTCCGGGATATTCAACTCACTGGCAATCTCTGCAATCGGGCGCAGGGAGGCGGCTTGAGCAATATCAATATCTGAAGGCATGAATATTCCTTTGTATTTAGTGTGCAGCTTTGAGTTTTTCAATGAGAAGTGGCAGGAACGTGTGCACGTTATCCACCACGACATAATCGGCAAAGCCCATGATGGGTGCTTGTGCGTCGGTGTTGATGGCAATCAATGTCTTAGATGATTTGCACCCAGCAATGTGTTGGGTCGCACCACTAATGCCGCAGGCAATATACAGATCTGGGGCAACCTTGGTACCAGTTTGACCCACTTGCTCTGCGTGTGGACGCCACCCCGCACTGGTGACCACACGGGAACAACCCACAGCACCGCCCAGCACACCTGCAATGTCTTCCAACATGCCAAAGGCTTCGGGGCCATCCATTCCGCGGCCACCCGAGACAACAACCTTGGCCTCGGCCAGCCCGACTCCACCCGCACTGGAACCCACGCGATCTTCCACACGCACCAGTAGATCGCCGTCAGCTACTGGGACCTCGAACTCACTGAGGGACAGAGGTGCTGCAGATGCGGTAGCTGCAAACGAATGAGCCTGCACCGATGCAATCAGGGTCGGTGCTACAACAACGGCTTCTTCCAACATGTTTCCAGCCCAGCGGGCACGAACAATGTCGGCACTCTCAGCACCGGTTAACACGATGGAGACACATTCACTGGCGAATGGAGCATCCATGATTGCTGCTACATGGCTCAGCACCTCGTTGCCACGAGGTGTGCCACCTGCAAGAACTGCGCGTGGCGATGTCTTCTCAATCAGAGAATGCACCGCACGCGCATGAGCCCGTGGAGTGAAGTCCAATAGATCGGCGTGATGTCCAGCATGCACGGTACTGGCACCGTATGCAGCAATCTCACCAGCGAGATCTTTGCCACCGTGTCCCACAATTACCGCCTCCACCTGAGGATCCAAGGCGGTTGCAGCACTAATGGCCTGCAGTGAAATCGGATCTATTTCACCACGATCATGGTCAACATAAACGAGAATCATGTGAGAACTCCGATCTGCTTGAGAACATCTACCAAAGCTGTGGCGGCTTCGTCGCCAGAGCCGAGGGATGTTGCTCCCTTTGCTTCTTGAACCGGGATAGTGAATTTCTTGGTGGTTATGCGTGGCTCGGCCAGTGAGACCTGTTTGACATCTACGGGCTTCTTTCGGGCCTTCATGCGGCCAGGTACAGATGCATATCGTGGAATATTCAGACCATCCTTGACCGTGATCACGGCAGGCAGAGGAACCGTGTACACCTCTCGAGTGGAGCCCACGGCCCGCTCGCAGGTAGCGACACCGCCATCGACTTTCAGTCCCTTGACCGACGTCACAACGGGAAGACCCAACTTGTGGGCAACACGAATACCGGTTTGCGAACCACCGTAATCGGCACTTTCCGAACCCATGATGACGAGATCAAAGGTGGTGTCGTCTGCGCTGATTGCATCAGCGAGAGCACTTGCCGCTGCCTGTGGGTCTGGCTCGACACCATTGGTGTCAATGAGAACGGCGCGATCAGCGCCTATGGCGAGCTGCTCTCGGATTTGTTCTTCGCCGTCCACGTGACCCATGCTGAACAAGGTGACAGAACCACCATTAGCTTCCACCAGTTGAACAGCCGCCTCCACCGCACATTCTTCGTGCGGGCTCAAACCGAACCCCAGCTTGGATGTGTCAATGGCCATGCTGTCGGGAGTGAGAACGATCGCACTCCCGAGCAATGGCACCCGCTTAATGCATACTGCAATTTCCATTAGGACATGATCCGTTCGTTTGTTGGGTCGAAGAGGCCAGCGATACCCACGCGCTCAACAAGTACCGGGTAATGCTCGCCCATGTATTCGACCAAGAGTTCTGTTCCTTCTTTGGCGTGCTCCGGTGGCAGGTACGCCATCAGAATGTGCTTGCCGAGTGAGGGTGCACTTCCCGCGCTGGTGACGAAGGAACGACGACCCTTTGCATCAGTGATTGGATTTCCGTCCTTTGTCAGAATCGGTTCACCACCGAGCATGTAGCGCTTCTAACCTGTTGAGCTGGTGTGATCCACGACCGTCAACCCACACATGTGAGCAACAACGGGCTCCTCACGGTGCTTCAGGTGCGCTGCCTTACCCACGAAGTCAGCGTCTTTGACCTTCTTCATGGCCATTCCGGCTTCCAACACGGTGTACTCGGAATCGAGTTCAGCACCGTAGGCGCGGTAACCCTTTTCGAGACGACCCGTTGTTCCGTACACACAGATGCCCACGGGGATGAGTCCGAATTCCTGGCCTGCATCCCAGATCGCATCCCACAACTTGAGCCCTTGTTCAATCGGGATGTACAACTCCCAGCCCAAGTCACCGACATAAGAAATACGCGATGCCAAAACAAGTTGGGTACCGATTTCAATGACGCGGCAGGTGCCGAAGGGGAATCCTTCGTGGGACATGTCAGCGCTCGTCACTTTTTCCATGACCTTGCGAGCATTAGGTCCCCAGATACCAATGGTGGAATAGGCAGAAGTGAGATCCGTGATGGATGCGGTGCCATTCTCCGGCAACAAATCGCGGAACCACTTGAGATCGGCCATCCCGTGTGCACCACCGGTCACCACGCGAAATTGATTCTCACCAAGTCGCATGATCGTGAGGTCGGATTGGTATCCACCATGTGGCTTGAGCACCGGCGTGTACACAACTTTGCCGATCGCGACATCCATTTGGCGCAATGCAGCTTTCTGGACAACATCGAGTGCAGATGGTCCCGTGACATCGAAGATGGCGAATGCTGAGAGATCAACGAGACCAGCAGTTTCACGCATTTGCAGATGCTCAGCATTAATGATCGGCGACCACCAGCGTGATTCCCATTCAGCCGTGCGTGGCATGACGGCATCGCCGAACTTCTCCACTAACGGTGCATTGGATTCGTACCAGAATGGTCGCTCCCAGCCCACACCTTCGTAGAAGACTGCGCCAAGTGCCTTCTCCCGTTCGTAGTAGGGAGAGAGGCGAACATTG
>CAZVLV010000054.1:0-8270 GCA_964628015.1 uncultured Aquiluna sp.
CGCCAACCGTCGCAAAGACGATGAGTGCAAAACGCGAGCCCGATCCCGGGCGAAGGCACTGCGAACGGTTTCTTTGACAGGTTCAATGACAGGTCGCTCCACGTCATGTTCGCTGTACCCGGTTGGTAATGCCACGAGCCGACCCTACATAGTGCTCGACCAAATTAATTCGGCGGCAAGATATCCGGCAACTGCCACTGTGTGTAGAGGTAATGGCGCACGAGACCCACCGCTTCTCGAGCGACATACTCGGACGTCAGAGATGTGGCACCATCAAGGACGGCCGGTGACATGTGCGCATCAATGCCATATTTGCCCGCTGTGACCTGCGAACGCGCCGAATGCGCTGGGTCGGTCACAATCGTGGCGGAACTCCACCCTAGATCTGACATCAACGTCGCCACGATTGCCAAGGTTCCAACCGTGTCAGTGCCGGTAGGTTGGTAAATCACGTCACGGGGGTCTACACCCAATCTTTCAAGTTCAGCTGCCGATTTTTCATAGGTGCGCTCAGGTCCAGTAATCATGACGACAGGTGCAACACCTGCACCGTACAGCTCAGCAGCGTGTTTAAGTCGCTCCGCTTTAGCCTCTTTTTGATTTCCCCATGCTCCCGCTGGATCCATAACGACAATGGCTTGTGTGGCCGTGCGGTCATCGATCTGCGAGGTAAGAACAATCTGGGCTGCAGCAGCAATGGGAATGAGAAGCAGGAGCGAGATGCCCACGGTAAGTAGAAGGGTGAATACCCTAGCCGCTGATGAAAACCCTTCAACATTGGTAGGTGCACCAATATCGCTCCGATTCACTGCCCCATGTTCACATGGTCAGCACGGGAAGGCGTTGTACGACACCTAACTTGTTGACGAAATACTTTGAGTCATTACCTCGGCTCTCCCGGATTCAAGTCGAGCTACTGGAACCCGGAAAGGGGAACACGAAACATAATCCAACCCCACCGAATTGAAAAAGTGAATGGATGCTGGATCACCGCCGTGTTCACCACACACTCCACAGGAAATCCCAGGGCGCGATTGTCGCCCTGCTTTGACGGCCATGTCCACAAGTGCACCGACACCTTGCACGTCTATAGATTCAAATGGCGACACCGGAAAAACTCCCTTGTCAAGATAAGGAGAGAAAAATGCTGCCTCAACATCGTCTCGGCTAAATCCCCACGTTGTTTGTGTCAAGTCATTTGTGCCGAAAGAGAAAAACTCTGCAGACTCAGCAAGTGCTCCTGCAGTGAGTGCTGCTCTGGGTAGTTCGATCATGGTGCCTATCGGGAAAGTAAGGGTAGATTTTCGCGCATCAGTTACTTCCCGAATAACGGCATTGACTTCCCCTGTAATCAAAGTGAGTTCGTTAATGGAACCCACGAGAGGAATCATGATCTCGGCTCGCGGTGACTTACCTTGCGCTTCCAGGTCGCATGCAGCTTCTGCTAACGCTCGAACCTGCATGGCAAACAAGCCAGGAAGTACAAGGCCAAGTCGCACACCCCGAAGACCCAACATCGGGTTTTGTTCACTCAATCTGTTAACGGCGGCCAGTACCTTCGAAGATGCTGTTGTATCTTCGCCGCGCTCAGAAGCAATAGCAACGGCGACGGCTAATTCAGTACGATCCGGCAGGAACTCATGCAATGGCGGATCAATCAATCGCACCGTGACCGGCAGGCCATCCATAGCCTCAAGAATCTCGATGAAATCAGCCCGCTGGAGCGGGAGGAGTGCATCGAGGGACCGATCATGAGCCTCTTGGTTGTCCGCGAGAATCAAATCCTCAATTAGTTGTCGACGCTCCCCCAGAAACATGTGCTCAGTTCGACACAAACCAATACCTACCGCACCCATGCGTCGTGCTCGTGCAGCGTCAGGCCCCGTATCCGCATTGGTACGCACACCCATACGGCGTCGCGTGTCCGCATGTTCCATGATCCGATTTACCGCGCTGATGAGCTCTGCCGTTTCTGAATCAACACCGCTTAACGCGGCTGATAGCCCTTCTTCAAAAAGCTGCACTATGGGGCTGGCGGTCACGGGGACGTCCCCCAAGAAGACTTCCCCTGTGCTGCCATCAATGGAGATGGTGTCGCCTTCGCGAATGACGTGTCCGTCATCGGTGGTGATCTCTCTCTGCTTCACATCTACGCGAAGTGACTCTGCGCCACACACGGCTGTTTTGCCCATCCCCCGGGCAACCACTGCGGCATGCGAGGTTTTGCCTCCACGACTGGTCAAGATTCCAGTGGCGGCCACCATGCCTGCAAGGTCTTCCGGGGTGGTTTCTCGCCGCACCAAGATCACACTTTCACCGTTTGCAGCTTTTCTGACTGCCTCTTCAGATGAAAAGACAACCGTGCCAACGGCTGCACCAGGAGAAGCATTTGTTCCACGGGCAAGGATGGTGGTGGCGGCGCTGGCATCGAAACGCGGAAACATGAGGTGCGCCAACTGGGCGCCCGTCACCCGCTGGATCGCTTCATCCATGGAGAGAACACCTTCGTCCACCAAGGAAATAGCAATACGAAATGCCGCAGCAGCCGTGCGCTTGCCTACGCGCGTTTGGAGCATCCAGAGTTTGCCGCGCTCGACCGTGAACTCGATATCGCACAAATCCCGATAATGACTCTCCAATATTTGCATGTTAGTCATTAACTCTGCGTGCGAATAAGCGTCAATGCGTTCTAGTTCGGTCAGTGGAAACGCATTGCGAATTCCCGCGACAACATCTTCTCCTTGGGCATCGGGGAGGTAATCACCGTAAACACCTGGATCACCAGTGGCAGGATCCCGCGTAAAGGCCACACCAGAGCCTGAACCAAGGCCGCCATCACGTGGCCCGGCATTGCCAAACACCATTGCCTGAACGTTTACCGCAGTACCGAGATCATGGGGAATATGTTCCCTGCGTCGATAAATGCGAGCTCTTTCCGTATTCCACGAGTCGAAGACTGCGTGGATTGCGCCATCGAGCTGCGCCCGCGGATCTTGCGGAAACTCAGTTCCGGATTCATCGAGAACAATCTGCTTGAACTCAGATACGAGTTGCTGAACAGCAGATGTGCTCAATTCAATGTCGGTACGCACGCCCTCACGTTCTTTAGCATCATCAATTCTCTCCTCAAATGGTTCACCACTGATATCAAGAACTGTTTTTCCATACATCTGAACAAGACGTCGATATGAATCCCATGCAAACCGATCATCATGCGAAATACTGGCCAGCCCCAACACACTTGTGTCATTGAGTCCAATGTTGAGCACCGTTTCCATCATGCCGGGCATCGAGAATTTCGCACCAGATCGCACAGAGACAAGGAGTGGGTCGCGTGGGTCACCAAGTGTGCGGCCCATGTCACCTTCTAATGAGCTCAGAGCGTTTGTCACTTGTGCTTCAAGGTCCGCAGGCTCACTACCTGTGGTCAAGTACTCGCGACATGCTTCGGTTGTAATCGTGAATCCAGGTGGAACTGGTAAACCAAGTGACACCATCTCCGCAAGATTGGCACCTTTGCCACCTAGAAGGTCTGACATGGTCCTGTCACCTTCGGTAAATGAATACACAAACTTCTTACTGGCCACCAGAAGAGTGTTCCACTTTCAGGATGTGAAATGCAGAACTACAACAAAAGCCCTTGAAGAATTAATCGGTGACTTATGTCTCACCAAAAGGGTGGGTGAGAATTAATCAGCCACCGCTGACAGAAAACTCCGCAACGGAAACGTTTACACGATCCGATTCGGTCAAGTCACACGTCTCGAGCCAGCCATCAGGCAATGCTGGGCGACGCTCACCGGATGTGCGACCACGTGGTCCCGCGCCTACATCAGAGTTGAAATCTTGATCGGTATTGATCTGCGCCAGCAGTGCGTCTAGCTCAGCCAAACTCGACACTTTGCCCAGTGGCTCACGGACTGTGTGAGGAACTCGGAACCCCTTTAGGTACCAGGCCATGTTCTTTCGAATATCTCGACAACCCTTGAATTCGCCATAATCCTCTGCCAATAACTCTGCATGTCTGCGCAATGTAGCCAGAACAACATCGAGTCGAGGTTCAGGCGGCAGCGGATCATCATGAAATGCAGCGGTTAATTGAGCAAATAACCACGGCCTACCAAGGCACCCGCGTCCGACCACAACTCCATCGGCACCCGTTTGTGAAATCATGGAGAGTGCATCGGAACCCGTCCAGATGTCTCCATTACCCAACACGGGTGTATTCCATTGACGTAAATGATTCTTCAATTGGGCAATTGCATCCCAATCCGCTTTGCCCCCATACATTTGTGCAGCCGTTCGTCCATGCAAAGCCACCCAAGACACACCCGCTCGAGCAGCGCTTTCGCCAGCCTCCAGATACGTTAAATGAGTGTCATCTATGCCTTTGCGCATTTTCACAGACACGGGGACTCTGCCATCGGCTGCTTCGACAACTCGCTCAACAATTTCACGGAATAGATCACGTTTCCACGGCAATGCGCTGCCACCGCCCTTGCGAGTGACTTTAGGAACTGGGCACCCAAAGTTCATGTCGATGTGATCGGCTCGGTCTTCGTCAATGATGATGCGCGCAGCCGCAGCCATGACCTGTGGGTCTACTCCGTAGAGCTGAACGGATCGAGGGGATTCATCGGGTGCAAATGTCACGAGATCCATGGTCGCTTCATTGCGCTCTATCAGTGCTCGTGAAGTGACCATTTCGGAGACATAAAGTCCAGCGCCCTGTTCGCGACATAGTCTCCTGAAAGCGCGATTAGTGATTCCTGCCATGGGCGCGAGGACAACGGGTGGATCAATAATTCGATCTCCCACGCGCAACATGGGGATAGTTTCGCATGTCCTTGCAAAGAATCATTCGAGCGTACGGCAGACTCTGATCCGCACACGAGCCATCCGTGGCACAGAAGATAGCGATCTACGAGGAGCTCAATGTCTCAAGCCCCCCAACCCAGCGTTGTACTTGAAGGAAAGAAGCGCTGGGCCGCTTTGATTTTCCTGGCACTGGGTGTTGCCATGATCATTCTTGATGCCACCGTGGTCAATGTCGCCATTCCAACAATGGTCAAGGACCTTAATCTCTCTACCAATGACGCAGAGTGGATTAACGCGGCCTACTCACTGACATTTGCTTCATTGCTTATCTTCTTTGGTCGATTAGCCGATCGATTTGGTCGCAAACTGTTGTTCATTGTTGGTGTTGTTACCTTCATGGCCTCCAGTGCACTTGTTGCCGCCTCGGACTCATCCATCACTCTTATCGGTGCCCGATCCTTACAGGGAATTGGTGCGGCCATGATTCTTCCCGCGTCCCTTTCTGTCATTAACTCTGTTTTCGTTGGCAAATCTCGCGCCGTGGCATTTGCCGTATGGGGTGGAACCATCGGTGGAATGGCGGCCCTTGGGCCACTGGTCGGCGGATGGCTCACCGAGTACGCCTCATGGCATTGGGCGTTTCTCATCAACATTCCTATTGGCATCATCGTGGTCATTGGAGTCCTCGCGGTTGTTCCAGAAACTCGAGGAGCCGCAGGACAAAAAGGCTTCGATATTCCAGGAACACTTCTCATCACACTGGGATTACTCGGTATCGTGTTTGCCGTCATCGAAGGACAGCGTTATGGATGGATCACACCCATTGCTGATTTCAAAGTGGGTGGCTGGACCTGGCCATCGCAATCGGTATCCATTGTCCTCGTTGCTGGGGTGCTGGGCATCATCGCTCTGATCGCCATGGTGATTGTGGAGAAACGGCGAATTGCCGCCAATAAAGTTGTGCTCCTAGATCTTCGACTTTTCCGTATTAAGAGTTTCGGCGCAGGCAATGGAGTTGCACTTGTTGTCAGCTTGGGTGAATTCGGCTTACTCTTCGCGATCCCATTATTCCTCCAAGCAACTCGCGGATACAACGCATTAGAAACGGGTGTGATCCTGCTCGCCCTTGCGATCGGCTCATTTGTTGCTTCCGGTGCAGGAGCACCACTCTCTCAGCGAATGGGACCCGTACGGGTTCTGCAACTGGGCATGTTGCTCGAAGTCATTGGTATTGCGGGCTTGGGCTTCGTGATTTCCACCGAAATCACCGGTTGGGGTATGGCTCCATGGCTATTCATTTATGGCATGGGCGTGGGCTTTGCCACAGCACAACTGACCGGCGTCATTCTCTCCGAGATACCCGTCAATGAGTCAGGTCAAGCCAGCGCTGTGCAGTCCACCCCACGCCAAG
Source organism: uncultured Aquiluna sp. (assembly GCA_964628015.1). Lineage (GTDB taxonomy): Bacteria > Actinomycetota > Actinomycetes > S36-B12 > S36-B12 > UBA4592. The sequence continues at coordinate 6,230 of CAZVLV010000054.1, forward strand.
TGGGCGCGGCCATAGGTACAGCGATTATCGGCACCACTTTGCTCATTGGGCTGGGATCTACTGCAGGGCACTTGGAAGACAAGGGAGTACCACCCGCACAAGCCCAACAGGTTAGTGACGCGGTGGCCAACAGCGCAGGCCAAGCGATCCCCGCCCTTGCCAGCCAACCTGATGGCGATGTCCTGGTCGCAGGCGCCGCCGATGGCTTCGTCACCGCCATCAAGAGCGTGGCATTGGTTGCCGGCATCATGGTTTTCCTCGGCCTATTGCTGAGTTTCGTTCTACCAAAGAACGCCGCTCGAGTTCTCTCTGAGGGCTATGAACCACCTGGGGCCGAAAAGCGACACGAATCAGATTGATTAGCAGGCCGGAAGTCGCACCGCTAACCAATCATTGACTGCGTCAAGGCCGATTCGCTCTTGCTGCATGGTGTCTCGCTCGCGAATGGTGACCGCTTGATCTTCTAGAGTGTCAAAGTCAACGGTGATACAAAAAGGTGTTCCGATTTCATCTTGTCGGCGATAACGCCGACCAATGGCACCTGCATCGTCAAAGTCAATGTTCCACCTCATTCGCAATTGCGCGGCAAGATCCTTTGCCTTTGGTGTGAGATCAGAATTGCGAGATAGCGGTAACACGGCCGCCTTTACGGGCGCCAATCGAGGATCGAAATGCAACACCGTTCGCTTATCTACGCCACCCTTGGAGTTGGGTGCTTCGTCTTCGTCATAGGCATCAATCATGAAAGCCAGCACTGCTCGAGTGAGGCCCGCAGCAGGCTCAATGACATAGGGAGTCCAACGCTCCCCTGTTTCCTGATCGAAATAACTTAAGTCAGTTCCTGAATGTTCGGTATGTGTCTTGAGATCAAAATCGGTGCGATTTGCAACGCCTTCAAGTTCAGCCCATTCGCTGCCTGCGAAGCGGAATCGGTACTCGATATCTACCGTGCGCTTTGAGTAGTGGCTTAATTTTTCCTTTGGATGCTCAAATCGACGCATGTTGTCTGGGCTCAAACCCAAATCCACGTACCAATCCCACCGTTGATCAAGCCAATAGTCGTGCCACTCTTCATCTGAGCCAGGCTGAACGAAAAATTCCATTTCCATTTGTTCAAACTCTCGGGTGCGGAATATGAAATTACCGGGGGTAATTTCATTGCGGAAACTCTTGCCCGTTTGCCCAATCCCGAAAGGTGGCTTTTTGCGTGCAGCCGTCATCACATTGAGGTAGTTCACGAAAATTCCCTGAGCTGTTTCAGGTCGCAGGTAATGCACTGCACCGGCATCTTCTACCGCCCCGATGGACGTACGTAGCATTCCATTGAAATCTCGTGGCTCGGTGAATTGCCCTTTCGTTCCACAATTTGCGCAATTGATTCCTGCTAATCCATCTGCAGGTTCAGTCCCATCGTGTTTTTCTGCATAAGCTTCAAGGAGTTGGTCGGCCCGGTAGCGCTTGTGGCAGTTCTTGCATTCGGTGAGCGGGTCTACGAAGGCATTGACGTGGCCGGATGCTTCCCATACTTGCGGAGCAAGGATCACAGATGAATCAAGCCCAACGACATCGTCACGCTGACGGACAACCGCCTGCCACCATTGGCGGCGAATATTCTCCTTGAGCTCAACACCCAAAGGACCGTAGTCCCACGCTGAGCGAGTTCCTCCGTAGATCTCCGAGGAAGGAAAAACAAACCCACGTCGCTTAGCAAGGTTGACAATTGCGTCTACACGATCCATGGTCTCAGTCTATTCGGAGATGAACTCGCTTCGAATGTGCTGCTCCCGCACCGCCAGCAACTCGGTTGCCGTATCGACATCAATGACATCGAAATCGTGAAAGTGCCAAGACAGTGCCTGAGTTCCAAGTGGCGAGTTCACGCTCACAATTGATTCATAAAGAAACTGTAGAGAATTGATGGCTGGGCAGCGCCACCACATGCGCCGCGCCGCGCTTCATCCGCGCACCCGGTATCGTCCACGTTGAGAGGTCGGGCGACAGTTCCGACCAGCGCATCCCGGCAACCTCGTCGCGCCGGCAG
>CAZVLV010000055.1:0-8230 GCA_964628015.1 uncultured Aquiluna sp.
GACCGTGGGTGACTCGCCATTGAGCAGAGCAACGGCAAGTGCCGAGGCGTCAGCAGCCTGAAGCGCAGTGTTCTTGAACACTGTCATGCACTGCTTGCCAAGGAGAACGTTCTGCAGACCACCGGTGGTTGCATCTTGTCCCGTAACGGGGATCATGACACCGTTCTTGTCGTTAACTGCAATTGCAGCTCCGCCAAGACCATCGTTTGCAGCGAGAACGCCATCGATCTTTCCACCAAGGTCAGTGAACATCTGTTCGTAGATGACTCCACCCTGCTGGTTATCCCAGTCGGGAACTGACTCGTCCTTGACGGGTGTTACACCGGCAGCAGCAAGGGTGGTTTCGTAACCTTCCTTGAACATTGCGGCGTTGCCGTCAGTTGGGGAACCGTTGAGGAACACAACTGCAGCAGCAGCTGGGTCAACACCCTTGTCACCGAGGCACTTCAAGAGACCTTCAGCCTGGAGCTGTCCGACCTTAACGTTGTCGAAGGACACGTAGTAGTCAGCAGGTGCGAATGGACGGTCATATGCGATGACAGGAATGCCCTGTGCCTTTGCCTTCTCAGCAACAGTTGCACCGGAACCATTCAGGTCAACAAGAACCATGACACCGCAACCGCTAGCGAGCATTTGATCGCCAATGGTGAGGTACTGGGTGGTGTCACCCTGTGCGTTCTGAATGTCTGCGGTGAAGCCAGCGGCCTCAAGTGCGGACTGGATTGCAGGACGGTCCTGGTTTTCCCAGCGGTCAGATGACTGGCTGTCTGGGAGAATGACGCAAGCGTTGCCACTTGTGCCGGTTGCACCTTCTGTTGTCTCGGAAGCAGTGTCCGTGGCAGCATCGGTTGTGTCGCTTGAGCTACATGATGTCAGTAGCAGTGCAGCGGCCGCGGTACCCGCGAGAGCTACATAGAGCTTCTTTTTCATTCGTTTCCTTCCCTTGCGAGTATTTCTCGCTCAGTGATTTTCGTGCCTAGATATCTATTACGAAATTCCGAGGATTCGATCAATTACTAATTGGTCGAGGGCCTCGTTTGCATATCCACGTGCTGCAAGCGCAGCAGCGTCGAATTGCTCATTCAGTAACCGATCAGCGGAAGCCTTGGAATAGCTCCCAATGGTCGGTTCCGCGAGCTCAGGAACACTGGCAGCAGACAGTGCTTCCTTTACTCGGGGATCTTGGTCGAACTCGCGTGCCTTAGCAGCGAGTGCGAGGTAGGTGCGCATACAGCCTCTGGCAAAGTCCCAGATGCCATCGCCCCATTCATTGCGGTACGGGCGAGCATCAAAGTGCTTGGGCCCGTTGTAGTCCGAGTTCTCAAGGAGTCGGACCAACATAAAGTCATCTTTAATTCCTTCTGAACCAAAACGAAGGTCTTGATCGAAACGGCCAATTTTTTGGTCATTGAGATCAATGTGATAGAGCTTTCCTTGCCACAAGGCTTGGGCAACACCTTGGAAGAAACTCAAGCCCGCCATTGTTTCGTGAGCTACTTCGGGATTGACTCCCACCATGTCGGGATACTCAAGTTCGTTAATGAAAGCAATAGCGTGGCCAACGGTTGGCAGGAAAGTGTCACCGCGAGGTTCATTGGGTTTGGGTTCCATGGCGAAACGAATGTCGTACTTTTTGTCCTTGACGTAGCCGCAGAGGAAATCCAAGGCTTCCTTGTAACGCGATAATGCATCTTGGGGGTGCTTACTCGCGGCACTTTCTACACCTTCGCGACCACCCCACAACACATAGGTTGGGGCACCAAGTTCAGCGGCGACATCAATATTGCGCAAAGTTTTTTGAATGGCAAAACGACGCACATTGCGATCATTGGAGGTGAAGGCACCGTCTTTGAAGACGGGGTGCCAAAAAAGATTGGTGGTCGCCATGGAGCAGACCACACCGGTTTCATCGAGAACCTTTTTGAAGGCATCTAATTCGGCGCGGCGTTCAGACTCAGGTGCACCAAATGTCATGAGGTCGTCATCATGGAATGACACACCCCACGCACCGATGTCCGCTAAACCACGCACAAAATCTGCAGTGCTCAGACCAGGGCGAGTGCTATCGCCGAAAGGATCGCGACCTGGGTGCCCGATGGTCCACAAACCGAAAGCAAATTTGTCTTCAGGTACGGGTGTTAATCGATCACTCATGTGCGAAGTTCGCCTGCCCTATCTGTGGATTGGGTGGATTTCCGTGACTGGGGTAAATTGTTGTGAACGACAACATATCCACAAAATGTCTCGCCTGAAGGGGAAAAAGGCTACTTTTCAGATACCTTCTGATAACAATCCGATTACGAGATCACAGCCCGAACAAACCGTGGGTAGCTGGCCGGCTCCGTAGCAAAAAATATGGACGGCTCGACCGCTTCCACTTCCAATACGGTCGGTTCATCCAAGTGGTTATCAATCAGGTCAATTCGGGTATATAGGGCATCGCCGAATTTTTCAGTCATGAATCCCACGACCCGATTGGCCAACTCCAATTGATCCTCGCGAGGGGTGCGAGCGCTGATGTCCTCCTGAAGGTACAGACCGTGCACTCGCTCGACCTCAGTGTCCTTGCGCAGGAGCGGTCCCTTGCGAATTGCATGTGAATATTTGCCACCTATATATAGGAGTGCTGTTTCGCCATCTGTGTCTACGTGATCGAGATAGGGCTGGATCATGGCGCTCTTGCCAGCAGCAAGAATTCGATCAATGAGAGCTTGCGCCGACTTCACACTCGCAGGGTCAGAGGAAGATAAACGCACTGTGTCCCGGCTTCCCGCGGACACAGTTGGCTTCACCACGTAATCCACCGAGGGCGGGACAACCCACGTCTTCTCGGCGGCAGAAACAAATTGTGTATCGATGACGGGAATTCCGGCAACACGTAGGTCGCGGAGATAGGTCTTATCGGTGTTCCACCTCATCACTTCGGCAGAGTTGCGGACGGTAGAACCGAGGGAATCCACCCAGGCAAGGAACTGTGACAAATGGTCGGTGTAGTCCCATGTATTACGAACCACCACCAGATCAAAGGAATCCCACTTCACCGCTGGATCAGACCAAATAACCGGTGTCGCCTCGATACCGACTTGCGCAAAGTGAGCAATTAATGGTTTATCATCCGGATCGAGATTCGGAAGTTCACTACACGTTGCGAGAGCAATTCGAGAGGACACCGGTCAAAGGTACTGGGTGGCTAGGAAACGACCACCACGATGTCGCGCGTTGAGCCATCAGGGTTGGTGACGGTAATGACTGCGGTACCCGCAGAAAGCGCCTTGGCTCCTGGGTTGAAGATTGCACTGCCATCGTCGTAGCCCTGAGTAATCTCCAGAACTTCGGGGTTGTCCACGGAGATAACCGTGTTCACGGGGTCATCAGCGAGAATGTCAATAAAGTCACCGACCGCTGCGGAGGCGTCCGTCTGATCGACAGCGATAATGACCGGCGGCAACATTTGTGAGCCCTCCTCAGCCATCTCCGATGACGTTGTTTCAGTAGACGAATCCTCACTGCTCGAGCATCCGGCAAGCACGGCAACTCCGAGAAGCCCAGCAGCACCTAATGCGGCTACTTTGGTTGCTGGTGCCTTGCGTGTCCTGATCATGTTTTCTCCTTGAATTGATTGCGCTCTTGAGTGCTTGGACGGAAGTGGCCACACAAATGTTCCACGTCCGACAGAAAATCTACTTAGTTGAGGTTGTTCAGTTGGGCTACACGGGCTGCGTGTCGGCCACCATCAAATGACGTGTTGATGAACACCTGGATGAGTTGCTGGGCGAGTTCCGGGTCGGTAGCACGCTCACCCAAGCAGGCAATATTTGCGTCATTATGAGCTCGAGCGAGTTGAGCGTCCTCGATCGTGCGCAACACAGCGCCTCTAATCCCGTGGATTTTATTTGCGGCCATGCAAATCCCTTGACCACTACCGCACACGCCAATCCCGAATTGGGCTTCGCCCGATGCGACAACACGACCAAGTTCCGCACCGTATTCCGGGTAATCCACTCGCTCCGCACTGAAGGTTCCGACATCGTGAATTTCGTAACCGTTTTCCAGTAACCAAGCACTGAGGAAACTCTTTAATGCGAATCCGGCGTGATCAGAACCCAACGCAATTATCATTATTATCCTTCGGTTCGGGGAAAACCTCCCTGCACGATCATTCACCCACCATGAAAGTATCCCCTTGTGAACCAACCCGAGCAAGGCTCACGTTCAACCCCCATGATCGTTGTGGTGGGGAGCCTTAATACAGACCTCGTGCTCCACGTGGAGAAGTTTCCTCATGAAGGGGAAACCGTGCTCGGGGATTCATTAGCTCAGGAACCTGGAGGCAAAGGACTGAATCAGGCTGTTGCAGCGAGACGAGCTGGTGGATCAGTTGCGCTCATCGGGGCAGTAGGTGCAGATTCATTTGGCTTAAATCTGAAGCAGGTCCTCTCCACGGAAAGTGTCACAGACCTCGTTGACACCGACCCAGTCCATGCAACCGGAACTGCAGTAATTGAAGTGGAGTCTGGTGGCGACAATCGAATAGTTGTTGTGGCTGGAGCCAATGATCATGTCACCGCGGATCGCGTTGAGGAGCAACTGCGCGCCCTCGCGAACCAACAACGAATCGGCGTTGTCTTAGTACAGGGTGAAATCGATCCTGAAGCAACCGCACGTGCGTTGGTGGTTGGTCGCGAACTCGGGGCAGTAACAATTTTCAATCCAGCCCCCATGCGAGATTTCCCTCGCAGCATTTTCGCCAGCACCGACTACCTGATACCTAATGAATTCGAGGCGAGGGAATTGGCCGCTCTTTCGGACTTACCTTTGACCTCCATGCTTGACTGCGTTGAGGCAGCAAACTCCATGGTTGATCTTGGTGCAAAAAACGTGATAGTGACTCGGGGCGAAAAGGGTGCCGTGTGGGCCAATGCCAATGGCTCCGGCCAAGCGGGAGCTTTTCGAATTGTGCCGGTGGACACGGTTGCCGCAGGCGATTCCTTTTGCGGGGTTTTCGCTTGCGCGATTAATGAAGGACAGGCTTTCTCGGAGGCACTTCGTTGGGCGAGTGCGGCAGGTGCATTGGCTGCAACGAGAGCCGGTTCAGTGACATCAATTCCTCAACGTGAAGAGATTATGAAACTACTCGGTCTGGCGGAATAGCTAGTCCTCGCGTAATCCATTGACTCGGTCGTTAGCTGCGCGCATGGATGGTGAGGTGGGACCGAGCACCCAACCCAAACTTCCCAGCATTGCGGCGACGGCTGGTTTAACCACGGTAAGTGGAATCTTCGGAACATTAATGAGTGATCGTTGACTATCCGTCATGGTTGCCGCTGCACCCGCATAAAGGATGCTGTACGGCGCTTTTGCAGGAAGCGGCAACGGTGCATTTCGAACAAAGCGAGCGGTGCGTTCTGCGCGTTCCCCTCCCATGAGGTCTGGTTCAAAGTCTCGAAGTTGTTGTTTCAATTCCGCATAGCTACGTGGTGGATTCTCCACGCCCACGAGTTCACCGGCCGTCGCCCATTCGCGGACATATTGATCGGGTCCACCAGGAATTGGGCCTCCCCACACTAAGTGCGTGGCAAGAAAGGAATCGGTGAAGGCAACATGCACCCAGCGCAAAAGGTCAGGATCATTCGCGGAGTAGGCAACTTTTTCACCACGGCTGTTGATGTAATCGCCTGAAACCTTTCGGTGCATGCCCCGAACTCGTGCGCACTCCCGCTCCGCCATTTTCTTGTCACCAAAAGTGACGACGGTCAACCATTGAGTTGTTCCTGCCAATCGACCCAGTGGGTCTTGTTCATACCGAGAGTGTTCATCCACTCCGGCAAGGGCACCGGGGTGCAGGGCTTGCATGAGAAGTGATCTGACGCCACCCACAAGTGTGGGCAGGGATCCATGTACCGCCCACGCTGCTGAACCCGGTCCAAAAAAACCTTCATCTGTGCCGTGGCTGAGTTGCTGCACCCACTCGGGAGCGCCATCTGGTTCACCGGAGACGATCGAGCGGAATCCCGCGGCAGCTTTCTGGCGCACCAGGTTTATGGGTGGGAGTTCGATGGGCACGAGAACACTCTGCCTAAAAATGGACGAAACCGCATGTTGAAAAATCGAGCGGTGAATAGAGCCAGCCCGCCGCACATCGGGGGTGTGCAGCGGGCTGACTGGTTCGATTGACCTCGCGGGTTACTCGCTGTGACTACTCGGCGGCCACCAATGTGAGCGGAACGGTGATTGTTTCTCCATTGCGCAACACGGTGAGTTCGATTGTGTCTCCAGGCGCGTTCGCGCGGATGGTCACGATCAACGCCGTTGGGTCAGCCACAATCACACCATCCACCTTGGTGATGATGTCGCCACTTTGTAGGCCCGCTGAATCTGCCGGTGATCCCGGAGTCACCTCGGCAACCTCACCGCCGGGACCTTGGAAGGATGTATCCAGCTGAACACCGATGATCGGAGTTTGCGAGGACCCGGTGTTGATGATTTCATCGACGATTCGCTTCGCAGTATCAATGGGGATTGCGAATCCAAGTCCAATGTTTCCACTTCCTGGACCCATTCCCAGTGTTGCAATTGCTGAGTTCACACCAATTACTTCACCCGCGGCGTTAACCAATGGACCACCCGAGTTACCGGGATTGATCGCAGCATCGGTTTGAATGGCATTGATATACGCGGTATCACCCTGACCACCAGCGGTGACAGGACGATTCAATGCAGACACAATTCCTGATGTAACCGTTCCCTGCAGCCCTAGTGGTGAACCAATGGCAATGGCTAAATCACCGACATTAATCGCATCAGATGAACCGAGGGTGAGTGCAGGCAGTCCATCACGGTCTACCTTCACCACAGCCAGGTCATAGCCTGGATCGGAACCCACGAGTTTCCCGGTAGCCGTGGTTCCATCCGCAAATGTGATGTCGATCGTTCCGTTTTCTCCTGCAGGTCCGGCAACGTGATCATTGGTCACGATGTATCCGTCGCCACTCACCACGAAACCTGTTCCGGTTCCTTCACCGTCTGACCCCGCTACATTGAGTTGAACAACAGCAGGTTGTACGGCTGCAGCTACTGCGGCGATACTTCCCGCTTCGGGTTCAACGGTTCCGCCGGTCGCCACGGTGATTGCTGTACTCGAGCCACTGTCGGCAAGGGTGTACCCAACTGCACCACCCACAGCTCCCGCGAACACTGCAGTTGCGGCAACGCCAGCAATCAGCAGCCCTGCGCGCGACTTCCGTGGCTCCTGTGCCGCAAAAGTGGCAATAGGAGCTGTTGGCTCAGAGTTAAAGTCATTCATAGGGGTGTGAGGTGTGATTGTCATGTGCTCTCCTTGTGGTGCTGTTTTTGTTGATCCGTATATCTATTGGACACCTGAAATCTTCAATCGGCTCCATGAAAACAACGGAATCACCAACCCCTTACCTAGCCTTTACATTCCTCTTACATAACTGCGGATCCACTACCCTGACGCAATGCACATACTGACTGGAACGGGCGCTGCCAAGACTGCGGCGGAACTCTTGGCAAGTGGTGCCCTCGTGATTGTTCCTACGGAAACGGTGTACGGCCTGGCGGCCCACGCGGAAGATGAATCCGCGGTGAATCGCGTTTTCACCACAAAGAATCGACCCAATGACCACCCGTTGATTGTGCATATTGCGAACCCGGAGTGCTTGGATTACTGGGCAGTGAACATTCCTGACTATGCACGAGACCTTGCAACTGCGTTTTGGCCAGGACCCATGACTCTTGTTCTTCCGCGTAACTCACCTGCTGGTGACTTCATTACCGGGAATCAAGAGACGGTTGCCTTGCGGATTCCGCAGCATCCTGTTGCTCTCGAGATCATCCAGGAACTCGGTGAAGTCACGGGTAATCCCTGCGCCGGTATCGCGGCGCCAAGTGCGAATCGATTCGGCAAAGTCAGCCCAACAACATTGGAGCATGCACAACAGGAGTTGAGTGATTCCCTGAGCAGTACAGACGCCGGTGTCGATGGAGGCCCTTGCAGCATTGGAATCGAATCAACAATTATTGATTGCACGGGAAAGTCACCAATTATTTTGCGCCGGGGCGCCATAACCGAACAAGACATTGAATCGATTGCGGTTCTCTCCGAATCGAATGAATCCACGGTACGAGCACCAGGAATGCTGGCTTCGCATTACGCACCTACCGCGATGGTGAAAGTAATCACCACTACGCGAGACATTGACATCAATGA
>CAZVLV010000056.1:0-8208 GCA_964628015.1 uncultured Aquiluna sp.
ATTCTTGAGGGGACAACCGCATCGGTGCCTCCACAGGGTGGTCGCAAGCATCCGCACCAGGAATTTATCCAGATCGATACGACCAATGTTCTCTTCATTGTGGGTGGCGCATTTGCTGGTCTGGACAAAATCGTTGAGCAGCGCATGGGCAAAAAGAATCTCGGCTTCACATTCGACCTCGTTGAAGGTGAGCGTTCAGAGACACAAGATATTTCGGCTGATCCCTTCGCCCACGTTATGCCGGAGGATCTGCTCAAGTTTGGGATGATCCCAGAATTCATTGGGCGGCTTCCAGTGTTTACATCCGTGAGCAAACTCGATCGAGAGGCACTGGTCGCGGTGCTGAGCGAACCGAAAAATGCTTTAGTCAAGCAATATCAAAAGCTTTTTGAGCTTGATAACGTGGAATTGGAATTTACTGAAGACTCATTGAACGAGATTGCTGACCTTGCATTGCTTCGTGGGACCGGTGCCCGCGGATTGCGTGCAATCCTTGAAGAAGTCCTTCTCAATGTCATGTATGAAGTACCCAGCCGTGAAGATATTGGCAAAGTTGTTATCACCGCAGAGGTGGTTCGTGACAGCGTGAATCCGACTCTTGTTCCTAGAACTGCACCTAAGCGCGCACCTCGAGAAAAGACCGCTTAACTCGAAGCAAGTTCGATCTCGGCGCGCAATTCAGAGGCTTGTGGATCAATCACGGTGACGAAATTGCGAATGGATCCAGCAGCTTCTAAGTCAGGTTGTGCCGTCAGCAGATCTGCGATGACGCTTTCATTACCGGTGAATGTTGCTTTCTCAATGACAGCGCGCATGGATGCTTTCGCCTCAGACTTTGCCTTGCGCACCATTCGAAGTGCCTCGTTTGCATGATCGAGTAGGTCTGCAGTTCGCGGTGAACCTTGGGGGATCAGTTCACTTGCAGTGGGCCAAGGTTGGCGGTGAACGGAACCTTCGTGGAACCACGACCATGTTTCCTCGGTGGTGAACGGCAAGAAGGGGGCAAAGAGCCGCAGTTGGGTGTTGAGTGCCAGATACAGGGCGCTGCGTGCGCTTGCTGTATTCACACCATCTTTCTCTCCATAAGCACGTTCTTTGACTAGCTCGACGTAATCGTCTGTGAATTCCCAGAAGAATGATTCGGCAAGGTCGAGTGCTTTTGCATAGTTGAAGTCTTCAAATGCAGCGGTAGCGGAATCCACGGTATCTGCTAGGCGAGCGAGCATTGCCTGATCCAAGGGATCAGTGACCTGTTCGATATCTCCAGAATCGGCAATGGTGAGCACAAACTTTGTCGCGTTCAATAACTTGATGGCCAAACGCCTACCGATCTTCATTTGTCCGACATCGAAGGCAGTGTCTGTTCCAGGTCGTCCAGATGCAGCCCAATAGCGCACCGCATCAGAGCTATATTCATCAAGTAGGTCCATGGGCGTGACCACATTGCCTTTGGACTTACTCATTTTTTTACGATCAGGGTCAAGAATCCACCCTGAAATCGCGGCATGAGTCCAGGGAAGTTCATTGTTTTCTAAATCCGAGCGAACAACAGAAGAAAAAAGCCAAGTCCGAATGATCTCGTGTGCCTGCGGCCGCATGTCCATGGGAAACACTCGAGTGAAGAGATCGTTATCCCGCTCCCAGCCACCGGCAATTTGTGGGGTTAATGAACTGGTCGCCCAGGTATCCATGACATCGGGGTCTCCCATAAAGCCGCCAGGCTTATTGCGTTGGTCTTCGGTAAATCCAGGAGGGCAATCGCTGCTGGGGTCGATAGGAAGTGAATCCTCGCTGGGAGTGATGACCGATTCATAGTCTGGATTTCCTTGGGCATCGAGGGGGTACCACACGGGAATGGGTACACCAAAGAATCTCTGGCGGGACACCAACCAATCACCGTTGAGTCCTTCAACCCAGTTCTCATAACGAACCAGCATGTGTGCGGGGTGCCAGATGAGTTCGCGACCCCGAGCCAGAAGTTCGTCACGCAATTGAGGATTGCGCCCGCCATTTGTGAGGTACCACTGGCGAGTAGTGACGATCTCAAGAGGCTTGTCACCTTTTTCGAAAAACTTAACCGGGTGAGTGATGGGCTTAGGTTCGCCCTCCATGTCCCCTGATTCACGCAGTACTTCGACCATGGTGGCCTTTGCTGTGAAACTCGTGGTGCCGGCAATTGCCGCGAACCGATCACGTCCCGACTTGGAAGTAATCCACGAGGGAATCTCTCCCGTCACTCGACCATCCCAGCCAATGATGGGTCGGGTTGGCAGTTGCAGTTCACGCCACCATGTGACATCGGCAAGGTCTCCGAATGTGCAGACCATGGCTATCCCGGAGCCCTTCTCCGGATCTGCAAGGGGGTGTGGCATGACAGGTACTTCAACGCCGAAGACTGGTGTGACCACGTTGGTACCGAAAAGTGGTTGATACCGAGGGTCATCGGGGTGCGCTACCAGTGCAACGCATGCAGCAAGTAATTCAGGGCGGGTCGTTTCAATAAAGACTTTCTCGCTAGGAGACGTTGCGCGGGAAAAACCAATGCGGTGGTAGGCGCCGGGTCGCTCGCGATCTTCTAGTTCAGCCTGTGCCACCGCAGTGCGAAAAGTGACATCCCACAGCGTGGGTGCTTCCGACTGATAGGCCTCCCCGCGGGCGAGATTCCTTAAGAAAGCGAGCTGACTTGTGCGCTGCGCATTGCGATCAATCGTTTGGTACGTCTGGTTCCAGTCAATGGATAACCCCATGCGACGCCATAGATCTTCGAAAACAACTTCATCTTCCACCGTGAGTTTTTCACAGAGCTCAATAAAGTTACGGCGGGATATGGGCTCTTGTTTTTTGGGGTCAGGTTGCGTCGGGGGTGTGTAGTCGGGGTTGTAGGGCAAGCTGGGGTCGCATCGGACTCCAAAATAGTTCTGTACCCGACGCTCGGTGGGCAATCCATTGTCGTCCCACCCCATGGGGTAGAAGACTTCAAAACCACGCATCCGCTTATATCGAGCGATGCAATCTGTGTGGGTGTAACTAAATACGTGTCCCACGTGCAGTGAGCCACTGACGGTGGGCGGTGGTGTGTCAATGGAAAAGACTTGGTCGCGGGTCTTGGTGCGGTCAAAGTTGTAAATGCCCTGGTCATTCCACGTGGCCAACCACTTCACCTCGATGCCGTCAAGTGACGGTTTTTCGGGGATTCTGGGGGCGCGGGTATTGGACATGGTTCCGAAGTCTATTGACCGCACGTTGAGGAGAGGTGCTTAGACTGCCACGGTGGCCGTAACCAACATTGACGATCTTTGGCGCGAACTGGAATCCCGCTGGCCGGAGAACATAATTGAGCCCTCCCTCACCCGAATCGCATCGGTTGCTGAGCTCCTCGATAACCCGCAATTCACCTATCCGGTTATTCAGGTGGCAGGGACAAACGGTAAGAGTTCCACAGCTCGCATGATTGAATCGGTACTCCGTTCCTTTGGGTTGCGCACAGGCTTGTTTACATCACCGCACTTAACCAACCCGACTGAGCGCATATGCCTTGATGGAGTGCCCATTGGCACTGAGCAGTTACTCGACGCGTGGAATGAAATTGCTCCGTACATTGACGTTGTTGATCGCAACTCCACCCAAGATGGTGGTCCTCGTCTGTCCTATTTTGAAGTGCTCACCGCCCTTGCCTATTCGGCGTTTGCTGATGCTCCGGTCGATGTCGCGGTCATTGAGGTGGGGCTTGGAGGCACCTGGGATGCCACAAGTATCTGTGCACCTGACGTCGCTGTGGTCACACCAGTTGATCTCGATCATCAGGAGTACCTGGGAGAAACCATCGATCTGATCGCGCGCGAGAAAGCGGGCATCATTGCCAAGGCAAAAGCAGCAGTACTCGGACCGCAACACCCGGAAGCTGCTGCAGTTTTGGTAGGTGCTTGTGCCGAGGCAGGCGTAATCCCGGCGCGTTTTGGCGTTGAATTTGGAATTAATTCCCAGAATCTTGCCGTAGGCGGACAACTGCTTTCCTTGCAGGGTATTCGTGGCGAATACCCTGACATCTTTTTGCCTTTGTGGGGAGAACACCAGGGAGTAAATGCGGCCACTGCATTAGCGGCATGCGAATCTTTTCTCGGTGCGGCGAATTCGCAGCCACTCGACATAGATGCGGTCCGTGAAGGATTCGCTTCGACGGTCGTCCCGGGCCGCTTGCAAATTGTGAGAAGCGGACCCACGGTGTTGGTAGACGTTGCGCACAATCCCCATGGGGCGCAATCCCTCAAAGTCGCATTGGAAACGTCATTTGATTTTCGCGGTGTTATTGCAGTGATCGGAATTTTGGGTGACAAAGATGCTGTGGGATTTATTGAGACGCTAGCGCCCATTGTTGATCATGCAGTGATTACTCAGCCACAGTCTCCTCGTGCATTGCCGGCTGAGCAACTCGCTCGAATTGCCCGAGATGTCATGGGCGAGAACAATGTAAGTGTCCAGGAGATTCCTGCCAACGCCCTTGATCACGCGATTGCGTTAGCTGATCAAACGGGGGAGTATTCAGGAATGGGAGTGGTTGTCACAGGATCTGTCGTTCTGGTCGGTGACGTTATTCGCGCTTTGGGGAATGGGGCCGCTCCAGAACCCGGAAGCACAGTAGGAAGTGCCACGTAGCTATGCGAGTTCTCGGATCAAGTGTTCTGGCCCTAGAAGCAATAGTGGTGCTTCTTGCAATTCCTGTTGCCATCAACAATGAGAACATTAATCAAGGACTTGCACTTGGCGTGGGCTTTGCGATTGCCCTACTCATGTTTATGACCATCGGTTTTATCACCAAACCCATTGCGGTCCCAGTCGGTTGGGTGCTGCAAGGACTCGCGGTGGGATCAGGTTTC
The DNA here is from genome assembly GCA_964628015.1 of uncultured Aquiluna sp. Taxonomy (GTDB): domain Bacteria; phylum Actinomycetota; class Actinomycetes; order S36-B12; family S36-B12; genus UBA4592. The sequence continues at coordinate 4,875 of CAZVLV010000056.1, forward strand.
ATCGTGCCCACAATGTTTATTGTGGGCGGAACGTTTGCGGTTTTATGGTTCTTCGCTGTCAAGAATGGGCAGCGAATTGACCGGGCTCGGGAGTTGGGTGAGTCCTCCGCTTAGCGAGCGTCTACCATCCACCCTGACTAATCCAAACTACGTTTCCCGACAATGAACTCAAGGAGCAGACATGTCCGAACGCACTCTCGTCCTCATCAAGCCAGACGGTGTAGCCCGAGGCCTCATTGGTGAAGTGGTGGCTCGGATTGAACGCAAGGGTTTCACTTTTGCTGCCTTAGAGTTGCAAAACGTGAGTGTGGAAGTTGCTCAAGAACATTATGGGGAGCATAAAGATAAGCCATTTTTCAAGGACCTCGTTGATTTCATTACCGGTGGACCACTCGTGGCCGCGGTTATTGAAGGGCCGGATGCCATTTCGCAGTGGCGCACCATGATGGGGGCCACCAATCCAGTTTCCGCGACGCCAGGAACCATTCGTGGTGACCTCGCCACCGAGATGCAAAACAATGTCACGCACGGTTCTGACTCACCCGAGTCTGCGGCACGGGAAATTGCTCTCTTTTTCCCTGGATTGTCCTAAACAGGTCTCGTGAAGAAGACCAGTCTGGTGAACAAGACCTTGATCAAGCCGTGAAATCGATTATTGCTGGGCTAACGAGCGGAGCAGCAACTGCACTTTTGTCGCGCGGTGAGAGTTTGGTGCAGTGGCCTGACCGAGTGAGAACGTTGTTTCCTGGAGTGGTGGGTGCCGTCGCGGGTTCATCAACAGTTGTTGCGGCTTTGGCGCCACGCGTGCGTCCTCGGCACCTTCCCGTGATTCTTTCGGGAGTCGCGATTGCTGGTGGTGCCGGATGGTTCATCGGCAGGAAGAAACTGCAGGAATTACAGGCCGATGGCGCAGAGTTGGACGCCACACTCGTAGATCCGCCGCTATCCAAGTATGTCAGTGGAGGGCCTGGCTCCACGGTCGATTATTCGCTGCTCAGTCGTGAAGGGGCGCGTTTTGTGCACAGCACAACATCGCTGAATCAATCGACATCTTTTGTCAGTGTTCCCCGAACCCATGATCCAATTCGAAGATTTGTCAGTGTGCAGCATGAGTCGTCTATTCCAGATCGAATCGCTGTGGCTATCGAGGAATTGCGTCGAACCGGAGCATTTGAACGGAAATATTTATTGGTCCAGTCACCAGCGGGTTCTGGATATGCAAACTCCACGCCGGTAGATGTTCTCGAATTCCTCAGCGGTGGCGATTGCGCAACCGTTGTTGTGTCGTATGGACTCCTACCGAGTTTTCTCTCACTCACCAAGGTGTCCTTTGCGGGAGACACACAACGCGCATTACTTGAAGCATTGGTTGCAGAATTGGAGAGTCGGAGTCGCCGCGGAGAATCTGTGCCCGAACTGTTTGTGTACGGCGAGAGCTTGGGAGCCAAAGTTCAACAGCATGCATTGCCTTTGGGTCCCGTCGACTTAAATCGCTTTCATATTTCCCGTGCGCTGTGGGTCGGAACACCCGGTGGTACGAGCGCGGATGGTTTCCATCTTCTTTGTGCGGGAGAGTCGATCACAATCGATCGTCCCGAGCAGATTCCACCGGGAGCTGATGCCCGCGTGTGGTTCCTGGAACACGATGGCGATCCGGTTGTTCGGTTTCGTCCCGATCTCACATGGTCCAAGCCACAGTGGCTTGTGCAACAGCCCAGGGGTCGCAATATTCCTGAGTCCATGTCCTGGAAACCAGGCTTAACATGGGCGACCGTCCTCGTGGACACAATCTTTGCCACAAACGTGAAACCGGGGGATTTCCAAAGCTGGGGACACGACTACCGAGCGGATTTGGGGGAAGTAGCCGCGCGGGCATTTGGTTTCCAACCAGAGCCTGAGGTCATGAACGAACTTCAGGCCGCCCTGCGCGAATGTGAGGTTGCCCGCGCCCAGCGGGTACTACCTCCTGCCTGACGGCTACCATTAGGCAACATCTCCTGGGCACCCGTGCCCCGGAGTTATCGTGTCCCTTCCCCGACCGATTGGAGGTGCCAGCATGGGTTTCGCAGCGAACTCGTCCTTTGTGGGTCGCGACATGGCTGTTGACCTCGGTACCGCCAATACATTGGTGTACGTCAGGGGGCGGGGAATTGTCCTCAATGAACCGTCAGTCGTTGCGATCAACAACACATCAGGTGGCATCTTGGCTGTGGGCTCAGAAGCCAAGCAAATGATCGGTAGGACACCCGGAAATATTGTTGCGATTCGACCACTCAAAGATGGTGTGATCGCGGACTTCGACACCACCGAGCGCATGCTCCGATACTTCATTCAAAAAGTTCACCGTCGTCGTCATCTGGCTAAACCGCGCCTGATTGTGTGCGTTCCTTCGGGCATCACTGGCGTTGAACAACGCGCTGTCAAAGATGCAGGCTACGCCGCAGGTGCTCGTAAAGTTTTCATCATCGAAGAGCCCATGGCTGCTGCGATTGGTGCAGGTTTACCCGTCCACGAACCTACGGGCAACATGGTCGTTGACATTGGTGGTGGAACTTCCGAGGTCGCCGTCATTTCCTTGGGCGGGATAGTAACCAGTCTTTCTGTTCGAGTGGGTGGAGACGAACTCGACAACGCAATCATTCAGTACATCAAGAAGGAATATTCGTTGCTCCTTGGTGAACGCACCGCCGAAGAAATAAAGATTGCTATCGGGTCCGCTTTCCCGATGCCTGATGAACCACACGCGGAAATCAGGGGGCGCGACCTCATTACTGGTTTACCACGAACAATCGTGGTGTCTGCTGAGGAGATTCGTCGGGCAATCGATGAACCTGTGAATGCCATCGTCGATGCCGTGAAGGCAACCCTGGACCGGACCCCTCCAGAGCTATCCGGCGACATCATGGATCGCGGCATTGTCCTGACCGGCGGAGGAGCATTGCTCATGGGTCTTGACGAACGCCTCCGTCACGAAACTGGGATGCCAATCGTCATTGCGGATCGTCCCTTGGACTGTGTTGCGTTGGGTTCTGGCAAATGCGTTGAGGAATTCGATGCTTTGCAGCAGGTTCTTGTCTCTGAACCCCGTAGGTAGGCGTGCTCTCTCGCCGCACCAAGTTGGTGCTCGCCACGTTGGTCGTCGCATCTTTGACGTTCGTCATTCTTGACCTACGTGGAGGCGACGGACCGTTTTCCAGTGCTCGGTCGGCGGTGAGTTCCATCATTGGCGGAGTACAAAATGTGGCGGCAACGGTTTTTTCACCAATCACGGGATTTAGTGAATGGTGGAGCACTCAAGTTGATCAATCGGGACAAATCAGAATCCTCACCGAGG
>CAZVLV010000057.1:0-8072 GCA_964628015.1 uncultured Aquiluna sp.
ACTCACTTTGCTGGTTGCTAGGTTTGTGACATGAAGGCTCCTGCTTTTTCACTCAAGGATCACAACGGAAACGTTGTGACTCTCTCTAGCTATAAGGGCAAACGCGTAATTCTTTATTTCTATCCCGCAGCCATGACACCAGGATGCACAAAGCAGGCGTGCGACTTCACCGACAATCTGACAGCGCTCGCAGCATCTGGTTATCAGGTGATTGGGATCTCACCAGACTCACCGGAGAAACTAAAGGAGTTCGCTGCGCAGGATCACATTACATTTCCTTTACTAAGCGACCCTGACAAGAAAGTAATGATGAAATATGGAGCCTTTGGTGAAAAGAAGCTTTACGGCAAAGTGGTGACGGGTGTGATTCGATCAACTTTTGTCATCGATGCCCAGGGAAATATTGAGCGCGAGTTTCGCAATGTGAAGGCAACAGGCCACGTGGCCAAGTTAATGCGTGACTTGGAGATTACGTAAAGAGTCGGATCTGCTAGAAGTGAAAGCGGTTATGCCCCGCCGGGAGCAATACCTTCATAAACACCCGTGGGTGGAACGGTCAGCACCAGCATGTCAATTGCACCGGCTTTTTCAAATTGCAAAGTCACCGGGACATACGAGCTTGGACCCACATTGAGTGCAATGGTGTTGACGTAATGCACAGAATCCCAGCCAAATGGAACAGAGTCATTTGCGGGGATCTCCACCGAAGTCCCCACGATTTCAGCGGGTTGGCCGTTAATGATTGCCTGAACAAGGGTGTCGCCGATCGGTCCGAAGTTGGCAATGCGCATGAGCAAAGTGCCCGTAGTGGCTGGCCCGGTAACCAAGGTGGCGTTGTCGATAGACAGGGTGCCAATCGTGGCCTGAACTCCATTGCCCGGAGCAGTGGTGGACTGTACGTTCGTGGCCGCATTAATCCCGTTGTAACAGCCCGTGGTGCTCGGAACCATCAGGGCTAACCCGGCGGTAATCAGAGCGATCTTGGCGACCCGACGGCGGGGCGAATTCGGCGTGGAGGGGGTAGGGGCGCATGCGGTCACATGGGGAGAATACCTGCCGGCCTGTGAGGAAGTGAAACTCGGGGAAACGTGAGGCCAGAGGCCGAAAATTTACTGCCTCCGGCTGGCCAATGTGCCCGTGGTAAAGTTGGGGACTCTGAAAGGGGTTCATTCATATGGCTTTTAAGGTCGGCGAAACAGTTGTCTACCCCCATCATGGGGCCGCACTCATTGAAGCGGTCGAAATGCGGAAAATCAAAGGCGAGGATCGTGAGTACCTGGTGTTACGGGTGGCTCAGGGTGACCTCACCGTCCGCGTTCCTTCGGACAACGTAGATCTCGTGGGCGTCCGCGATGTTGTCGACGCCGCCGGCCTTGATCGAGTATTCGGTGTTCTCCGCCAGCCGTACACCGAGGAACCCACCAACTGGTCGCGCCGATACAAGGCGAACTTGGAGAAACTTTCTTCCGGCGATGTCATCAAAGTCGCGGAGGTTGTTCGCGATTTGTGGCGTCGGGAGCAAGATCGTGGACTTTCCGCAGGTGAAAAGCGCATGCTGGCCAAGGCCCGCCAGATTCTGGTGAGTGAGCTTGCCCTTGCCGAGAAGACCGACGAAGTCAAAGCTGAGGAAATGCTGGACGAGGTTCTCGCTTCCTAATTTCAGGTTGCGCTCTCCTAACAGAAAGTTGGGGAAGTGACTCGCACCGCCGTGTTAGTTCCTGCTGCTGGTCGTGGTGAACGACTAGGCCCAGGTACACCGAAGGCACTCCGTGAATTAGCAGGTGTGCCCATGTTGGTGCACGCTGTTCACGCACTCGCTGCGAGCCCAGCCGTTGATCTCGTTGTCATCGCTGCGCCTGAATCTGAAGTTGAACATGTGTCAGGGTTGGTGGGTCGATCCACGTTTGGTGCTGAAGTGAGTGTGGTCTCCGGCGGCGCGACCAGACAGGAGTCTGTTGCGCGTGCACTCATCACACTTCCAGAAGATGTTGACATTGTTTTAGTGCATGATGCTGCTCGTCCGCTCGTGCCTATTGAAATGGTGACCGCGGTTGTCGCGAGTGTGCGCGAAGGCCATCCGTGTGTCATCCCGTGTTTGTCGGTCACCGACACCATCAAGGAAGTTGATTCACAGGACATGGTTGTTCGCACTGTTGACCGTGAGGTTCTTCGCGCTGTGCAAACACCACAAGGTTTTGATCGCTTAGTGTTGCAGCAGGTACATGCAGATGCCGATCCTGATAATGCTCTCACCGACGATGCAGGCCTTGTCGAAGCCAAAGGAATTCCGGTGCATGTGATCCCAGGTCACGCTGAAGCACTCAAGATCACTCGACCATTTGACATCACGATCGCGGAAGCGATCATTGCGAAACGGAGATCAAGTGGCTCCATCAGCTAAGCACGATCCATCCAATGGTTTCCCTTTAGTCGGAATCGGCACCGATGTTCACGCAATTGACCCGCAGCGACCCATGTGGTTGGCGGGCCTGTTATGGCCCGGTGAGCCAGGGCTTGCAGGTCACAGCGACGCCGATGTCGCCTCGCACGCTCTCTGCGATGCACTGTTATCCGCTGCGGGTTTGGGTGATTTGGGTGAAGTATTCGGTACGAGTGATCCGCAATGGTCTGATGCTTCGGGCGTCTCCATGCTCAGTCACACGGCTCAATTGGTTCGCGATGCGGGCTTTCAGATTGGCAATGCCTCCGTCCAGGTCATTGGAAATTCGCCCAAGGTGGGTACTCGGCGGCAAGAAGCACAGGATCTTTTAACCGCTGCGATTGGTGCACCTGTTCGTGTATCAGGTACCACCACCGATGGATTAGGACTCACCGGTCGCGGTGAGGGTGTGGCTGCGATTGCGATCGCCAGCGTGCATATTGCCGCTCGATAGAGTGCCCCAGTGACTTTGAAGATCCACGACACCGCCACACGCTCACTGCGTGAGTTCACCCCTCTCGAGCCGGGCAAAGTAGGAATTTATCTGTGCGGGGCTACTGTTCAGGCGCCACCACATGTGGGTCATATTCGAAGTGGCATTGCATTTGATGTTGTTCGTCGTTGGCTCACGGCAAGTGGTTATCACGTTACGTTTATTCGTAACGTCACTGACATCGATGACAAAATAATTCACAACGCTGGTCATGAAGATGTGGAGTATTGGGTTGTTGCTTCACGCAATGAACGCGCATTCACCGACGCCTACAACGCTTTGGGGTGTTTACCTCCCACGCATGAACCTCGAGCCACCGGGCACATTCCCGAAATGATCGAGCTCATGCAGGAGATCATTGATCGGGATCATGGGTATGCCCAAGACGGCGATGTTTATTTTGATGTCCGTTCCGACACCACCTATGGTTCACTGAGCGGACAAAAAGTAGATGACATGCTCGCCGCGGAAGACGCTGCCGCGAATAAAAAGCGTGACCCTCGTGATTTCGCCATGTGGAAAGGCGCCAAACCCGGTGAACCGCTCTGGAATACACCGTGGGGACCTGGTAGGCCAGGCTGGCATATTGAGTGTTCAGCCATGGCGCGCAAGTACCTTGGTACAGCATTCGATATTCACGGTGGCGGCATTGATCTGATTTTCCCGCACCATGAAAATGAAATTGCGCAATCGAAGGCGGCTGGTGATTCATTTGCGCAGTATTGGATGCACAACGCGTGGGTGACCACCGCGGGCGAAAAAATGAGCAAGTCGCTGGGGAATTCATTGCTGGTGAGCGAAGTACTCAAGCGAATCCCCGCACTGCATTTGCGCTACTACCTTGCTGGGTCGCATTACCGATCCATGCTGGAGTATTCAGACTCCGCGGTTCATGAAGCGGGTCAGGGCTTTATGCGAATTTCCGGATTCATTGATCGCGCCATGGAATCACTCGGCATTACATTGGTCGATCCCGATCTTGCATCCATGCACCCAAAGTTCGTTGAGGAAATGAATAACGACTTCGGTGTTCCCAATGCCATTGCCGTTATTCATGAAGTTGTGCGCGAAGGAAATACGAGTTTAACCGATGGTGACCTCACTGCAGTCTCGAGCAAGGTCGTGTCGGTGGTCACCATGCTTGATGTCCTCGGTATGAATCCCCTTGATCCGCTATGGGCAACTGACAGCACGAATAACCAAGAAATCATTGGCGAACTTGTGCAAGTGGCAATCAATCAGCGCAAGGATGCCCGCGAACGCAAGGACTACACCGCGGCAGATGCAATCCGCGCCGACCTCGAACGAATCGGAATCTCACTGGAAGACACCAAGGACGGTGTCCGCTGGTCGGTCCGCCCGTCACAAACGACACCATTCGATAACTGACAATTAAGGCTAAAGCCTTAAAACTAAAACTAAGGACGAAGGCGGCGACTCATGGCTGGCAATTCACAACGTAAAGGCGCAATGCGCAATAGCGGAAGTAAAAAGGGACCACAGGTGGGCTCTGGGGGGCAACGTCGCGCAAAGCTCGGTGGTCGTGGCCCCACACCCAAAGCCGAAGATCGTCCGCATCACCCCAAGGCCAAGCGCAAGAAGGCTGCTGAGAAGCGGGCCACAAAATTGCCCGCGGGTAGCGGTGCTCGGCGAGTAGAGCGAACCAAGTCGCGTGCAGCCGGTCAACTGATGGGGCGTAACGCGGTGGTGGAAGCCCTTCGCGCCAAAGTTCCAGCGAATGCGCTGTATGTGCAATCAAAAGCTGATGCGGATGATCGCTGGCGCGAAGCATTAAAGATCGCCATTGCCGCGAGCATTCCGCTGATGGAGGTTCCGCGCAGTGAACTGGATCGCATGACCGATGGTGGTGTTCATCAAGGTTTGGTGCTCACCGTTCCCGAGTACCGTTACGCAGATGTCAAAGAGATTGAATCTGCTCGTTGCATTATTGCCTGCGATGGCCTGACTGATCCACGGAATCTTGGTGCGATTGCCCGTTCGGCTGCAGCATTCGGCGCTGAAGCAATTGTGTTGCCTGAGCGCCGAAGTGTGGGGGTTACGGCTACAGCGTGGAAGGCATCTGCAGGTGCCTTATCCCGCATTCGCGTTGCGCAGGTCACCAACCTCAATCGCACGCTGGTCAGTCTGCAGAAGTCAGGCTTTACTGTGATTGGTTTAGCGGCCGATGGTGCAACACCTTTGCAGCAGATTGATGAAGATGTTTTGCAAGGCAAGATCGTGATTGTTGTTGGCGCTGAGGGCGCTGGCCTTTCCCGCTTGGTCAAGGAAAGTTGCGACTGGTTGGTCAATATTCCCATGGCCGGTGGTAATGAATCACTCAATGCTTCTGTTGCGGCATCCATTGTGTTGCAGGACATGTACCGCGCTCGGACTTAACTTTCCTAATTGGTTACTTCAGAATTCGGATTGGATTTTCTTCCAAGTCGTTGAGCAAGAAGCGGGAACACCAATACAGTGAGCGCACCCGCGCCCACAAGGGCAGCGGCCTCGTCAGTGCCCATCATTCCAGCATCAACCTGCAGGGTTGTGACAGCAACAATGATCGGTAGTGCGGTCGCAATGTACAGCGATAATCTGGTTCGTTCGCGTAAGTCTGGGATCGCATTTCGATACACGAAGAGTTGGGGAACCGCACGCACCATAATGATGAGCACGAAGAACCCGAGCATCATTAATGGGTTCGCGATAATTGCCAAGATGTCGAGGCGGGCGCCAGAAACAATAAAGAAGAGTGGCACCATCAGGCCAAATGCAATTGACTCCACCTTGCCCTGCACCAGGTGTTCATTGGCAGGGGTAATGAATCGGCGAACAATAATTCCAGCAATGAACGCACCGAGTACAACATCAAAGCCAAAGACATCTGCCAACGTGAGCAAGGCAATCATCAGGAGTACGGTTAATCGCACCGCTGTTTGGGAACTAGTGGAGTGTCCCAGTTCAATGATGCGGGAAATCCGTTCGCTCCGGTACCGGTCAGGTAACACGGCGAGCGCTACGGCAATGAGACCGAAGACGCCCAAGGTGATCAGCGCAAGGAATGACGACTGACTACCGAGGAGCACCGAGATCGCAATGATCGGACCGAGTTCACCCCAGGCGCCCGCTCCCATGAAGTAAGTGCCAAATTTGGTGGAGAGCAAACCGCTGTCACGCATAATGGGCAGCAGGGTTCCCAATGCTGTTGACACAAGTGCAATGGCAACGGCGAGCCCATCATCGAAGAGGCCGAGATAATCAAAGGTCAGCGATGCAGCAACGGCCAATGCGAGGGATACCAGCCAACCGATGGCGGCGAGTTTGCCACTGCGGCCTCGAACTGCTCGACTTTCGAGTTCCATGCCGGCGAGGAAAAACAACATTCCAAGACCGATCTCAGCAAGCAGGTCTATTGAGGAATCGATTTGTATCCAGCCCAGTACTTCTGGTCCAAAAATGATTCCACCGACCAGAAGGAGCACAACTTCAGCGATGCGAATCCGAATGAATCCCAAGATGATCGGGACCACTGCGGCAATGGCAACAATCACGAGAAGTGAAATGAGATCTTGCTCCATAATGACGCCTAATTTTCTGTGAGATCGGTTGGCAGGATGATACGCAACTCGGCGGTGGAGTCGCTCGGTGTTCCGCTGCGTGAGCCCAGAACAGCTTTTTCTTCAGGTTTATTGGGCAGAACTGTCGCAACGTAATCCTCCACGACATTGGCAAATGGCACACTGTGACCGGCGGCTTCTGACATGAACCACCGGTGCTCGAGCACTTCGTGGAAAATCTCGGCTGGTTCTAGGCGCCCGCGCATGTTTGGGGGAACCGATTGCATGACAAGTTCGAATCTATCGCTGACCCACCGGTGCGCTGCGAGTTCTTCGTCACCTCGTCCGTAACCGAGTTTGACCCGGTAAGAGTCAAGGTCATTAAGCAGGCGGCGAGCTTGGTTCTCACCTACATCTAGGCCGGTTAATCGAATGAGGCGCCGCGAGTGGTGTCCTGCGTCCACGACTTTGGGGGATACGCGAATCAGTTCTTCGTCTCCATCCGTATCCACCTGCAATTCGGCGACATCGAAACCTAACTCATTGAGTTTTCGCATTTGCTTTTCTAAGGCCAGGCGGTTTGCGCGTGTGAATTCAATGGGCTGAGTAATTGCATTCCACAGGGCGTCATAGCGGGTGCGCAAACTCACGCCCGTCACGATTGGATCGATTCCCTCCTGTAAACGATCTCCTGCGGCTAGATCCATGAGTTCGCCCGCGACATTGACCGCGGCGGTTTCTAGGTCATACTCCCGCTGACCGTCAGAGAGGGTGGGGTGAAGCTCCCCTGTTTCAGCATCCACCAGGTAAGCGGCGAAAGAGCCGGCATCGCGCAAAAAGAGCGTGTTCGACAGTGATACATCGTTCCAAGAAAAGCCAATGAGATGCAATTGCACCAGTAACAGTGCGAGGGCATCGAGTAATCGATCTGCTGTTTCGGCTCGCAGACTGGATGAGAACAGGGCGCGGTAAGGAAGTGAGAACGGCAGGTGCTTGGTAATCAGTGCTGCAGGGAGGGCATCACCCGAAGCATCGACTCTTTCACTGACTGTTCCTACGGGTTCCACGCTGGGAACATCACGCCGCTGTAATTCGTGAAGTAGGTGATACTCGCGTTCAACTAACTCAAGTTCTGCCTCTTTAATTGCATACACAACACCATTGATACGAACGAAACGAACAATGTGCCTGGATATACCGCGGGGGAGCGCCACGACCAGGTCATCTGGCCACTCCTCCAACGGTAGGTCCCACGGGAGGAATGCCAGCTCAGGTTCAGCAGCAATTCCTACTAAACGCATGGATCATTTCTCTTCTTCTTCAGCCTCTTTGCCATAGGGGTGGTGCTTGATGTCTTCTTCGTGGCGGGCTTCGTCCTGAGACATGCCTTCGTGCTCGCGCTCATGTTGCGGCCTGTGTTCTTTTTCCATCTCTGCACCCCTTACGTGTTGACAATCTCGGTGATTCCGAGGGTAGGCCGACTCTAGTTGATTGCATATATTGAAAATGGGAGACTGTCGCTCGTGCGCAGACTCAAAGTGATTTTGGTGGAGGACAATGACTTCACTAGATCAACCGTGGC
>CAZVLV010000058.1:0-6100 GCA_964628015.1 uncultured Aquiluna sp.
CTTGTTGCCCGAGCCAAGCTTTGTGGCGAAAGAACTCATTACTTACCAGCCTTTCCGGCCTTGCGACGGACATTCTCGCCTTCATAGCGAACGCCCTTGCCTTTATAGGGCTCTGGCTTGCGAATCTTGCGGATATTGGCAGCAACTTCGCCAACCTTCTGCTTGTCGATTCCTTGCACCTTGAACTTCACGGGTGATTCGACCACGAATGAAATTCCTTCAGGGGCATTCACCACAACGGGGTGACTGAAACCGAGTGCAAACTCGAGATCATTTCCCTTGGCGGCAACACGGTAACCGGTACCGACAATTTCCAGGGTTTTTTCGTAGCCAACGGTGACACCTGTGACCATGTTGGCCACGAGGGTGCGGGTCAGGCCGTGGAGTGAACGTGACTCGCGTTCGTCATTAGGACGAGTCACCACCAGTTCGCCTTCTTCCTGCTTGATCACAATGGGATCAGCAACCGTGAGAGACAAAGTGCCTTTAGGCCCAGCGATCGTGACGTCATTGCCATTGATGGTGGCAGTGACACCCGCGGGGACGGGAATCGGGGCGCGACCAATACGCGACATTTCTCCTCCTACCAAACGTAGGCGAGGACTTCCCCACCTACGCCTTTCTTTGCGGCCTGGCGGTCAGTGAGCAACCCGGTCGAGGTGGACAAAATCGCAATGCCAAGACCACCGAGAACCTTGGGCAGGTTGGTGCTCTTTGCATAGACGCGCAATCCAGGCTTGGACACGCGACGCAGTCCCGCAATGGAACGCTCGCGTGATGGGCCGTACTTCAAGTTCAGTGTCAGAGTTTTTCCGACCTCTGCATCGGCAATATCGAAGCCAGCGATGTATCCCTGCTCAGCAAGAATTTCCGCAATATGCCCCTTGATTTTGGAGTGAGGCATAGAGACGGAATCGTGATACGCCGAATTCGCATTGCGCAGACGTGCAAGCATGTCTGCTATCGGGTCTGTCATTGTCATGGCCGTGTGGCCTTCCTCGCCGTGGTTTCCCTAATGAATGGGGACCTGCGGCGTCGTGGGGTTTACCAGGAACTTTTTGTTACACCGGGGAGTTCGCCTGCGTGCGCCATTTCGCGAACGCAAATACGGCAGAGACCGAATTTGCGATACACGGCATGGGGACGACCGCAGCGGTTACAGCGTGTGTACGCACGAACCTTGAACTTTGGTGCCTTTTGTTGCTTTTGAACCAAACCTTTTTTCGCCATTGCTCAGGCCTCCTTAAAGGGGAATCCAAGAAGCCGGAGCAGTGCTCGACCTTCTTCGTTGTTGGTCGCCGTTGTCACGACTGTGATGTCCATACCGCGAGTACGATCAATTTTGTCTTGATCGATCTCGTGGAACATTGACTGCTCGGTCAATCCGAATGTGTAGTTGCCACGGCCATCGAACTGCTTGGGTGACAATCCGCGGAAGTCACGGATACGCGGAAGTGACACGCTCAGTAGACGATCGAGGAATTCCCACATGCGATCGCCGCGGAGGGTGACGTGAGCACCGATTGGCTGTCCTTCACGCAACTTAAATTGTGCAATGGATTGACGGGCCTTGGTGACCTGTGGCTTTTGACCGGTGATCTCGGTGAGATCGCGGATTGCACCTTCAATCAACTTGGAGTCGCGAGCTGCTTCGCCGACACCCATGTTGACGACAATCTTTGTCAGACCGGGAACCTGCATCACATTCTTGAAGTGGAATTCGTTCTGCAGGGCAGGAACAATTTCATCGCGGTAACGAGCCTTCAAGCGAGGCATGTTGGTGGTTGTTGCGGTTGCCATGTGTATCAGTCCTTAAATTTCTTTGCCGGTGCGACGGGAAATCCGGACACTGCGCTCGGCCTCGTAGGTGGAACCGTCAGAGCGACGCTTCTCCACTTTCTCACGGATATGACCCACGCGGGTGGCCTTGCCATCTTCGGGATCAACCAGCATGACATTGGAGACATGGATGGGAGCTTCGGTGGTGATGATCCCGCCACTCTTTGCACCGCGGGCATCTTGACCGACCTTGGTGTGCTTCTTGATTCGGTTGACGCCTTCCACGATCACTTTGTCAGCCTCAGGGAAAACATCGATGATCTTTCCTTGAACGCCGCGATCTTTGCCGGAAATGACCAGCACGGTGTCGCCTTTGCGAATATTCAAACCTGGCATTTACAACACCTCCGGGGCAAGGGAGATGATCTTCATGAACTTCTTCTCACGTAGTTCGCGACCAACAGGTCCGAAGATACGTGTTCCGCGAGGTTCGCCATCGCCTTTGAGAATCACAGCGGCGTTTTCATCGAAGCGGATATAGGAACCATCGGGACGACGACGCTCTTTCTTGGTGCGCACGATCACCGCCTTGATTACTTCACCCTTCTTCACGCCGCCACCTGGGATTGCATCCTTGACCGTGGCAACAATGACATCGCCGATACCTGCGTACCGACGGCCGGAACCGCCAAGTACGCGGATGCACAAGATTTCCTTGGCACCCGTGTTATCCGCAACGCGTAGTCGCGACTCTTGCTGAATCACTTCATTCTCCTGATCGTCTGCTGGTTCTCAACTGGTGAGCCTTGCCGAACTTGTTACTTGGCCTTTTCGAGGATTTCGACTACACGCCAGCGCTTGGTTGCTGACAGCGGACGGGTTTCCATGAGCAGGACACGGTCACCGATACCTGCGGTGTTAGCTTCGTCGTGTGCCTTGAGCTTGCTGGTGCGACGCACAACCTTGCCGTAGAGCGGGTGCTTGAAGCGGTCTTCGACTGCAACAACCACTGTCTTGTCCATTTTGTCGCTGACCACGAGACCCTCACGGACCTTGCGCTCGCCACGTTCGTTCTTGGTTCCGACGCTCATGCGGCACCTTCCTCACCCTCGAAGGGCGTGATGCCCAATTCACGTTCACGCATGACCGTGTAAATGCGTGCAATGTCTTTACGCACGGCACGCAGGCGGCCATGGTTGTCCAACTGCCCCGTTGCACCCTGGAATCGAAGGTTGAACAGTTCTTCCTTCGACTCACGCAACTTTTCTGCAAGTTCTGCGTTATCGAGATTGCGGATTTCACCTGCTGGTGTTCCTACTGGCATCAGTCTTCACCTGCTTCATCGCGCCGAACAATTCGGCACTTCATTGGGAGTTTGTGCATTGCACGAGTAAGTGCTTCATAAGCGATCTTCTCGTCTGGGTAGGAAAGCTCGAACATCACGCGACCTGGCTTGACGTTGGCTACCCACCATTCGGGTGAACCTTTACCGGAACCCATGCGAGTCTCAGCAGGCTTCTTGGTCAGCGGGCGGTCTGGGTAAATATTGATCCAGACCTTGCCACCACGACGGATATGGCGTGTGATTGCAATACGGGAAGCCTCAATTTGACGGTTGGTGACGTATGCGGGCTCGAGGGCCTGTAATCCGTATGTACCGAAAGTCACTTTGGTGCCACCTTTTGCAACACCACGACGTGTGGGGTGATGCTGCTTGCGGTGCTTCACGCGACGGGGAATCAACATGATTAACCCTCCGTTGTTTCTGCTACGGGGACAACCGGCTCGCCAGCGTTGGCTGCCTCAGTTTCCGCAATGGATGCGTTAACCACTTCTTCGGTGGCAACAGCTTCGGGTGTGGCTTCTTCGCGGCGCGGGCGGTCAGTTGGCTTATTGCGCTGCTGTCCAAGGCGTGCGGTTGCTGCCGCAGCTTCACGCTCGGAGCGGGTTGCCAGTGCTTCACCCTTGTAGATCCAGACCTTGACACCGATGCGACCAAATGTGGTTCGCGCTTCGTAGAAGCCGTAATCAATGTCGGCGCGCAGTGTGTGCAATGGAACGCGACCTTCACGATAGAACTCGGTACGCGACATTTCAGCGCCACCGAGGCGGCCACCGACCTGAACACGAATGCCCTTGGCTCCAGCCTTCATGGCACTTTGCATTCCCTTGCGCATTGCGCGACGGAAGGAGACGCGGCTGGGAAGCTGCTCAGCAATGCCCTGTGCAACAAGTTGTGCTTCCATCTCGGGGTTCTTGACCTCGAGAATGTTCAACTGAACTTGCTTGCCCGTGAGCTTTTCAAGATCTCCCCGAATGCGATCGGCTTCAGCACCTCGGCGACCAATCACAATACCTGGGCGAGCAGTGTGAATATCGACACGAACTCGATCCCGAGTGCGCTCGATTTCCACCTTGGCAATACCTGCGCGCTCCATTCCCTTGCTGAGCATTTTGCGAATAGCAACATCTTCTTGAACGTAGTCGCTGTAACGCTGGCCCTTCTTGGAACTGTCCGCAAACCACCTGGTGGTGAAGTCAGTGGTGATACCTAGGCGGAAGCCATGTGGGTTAACTTTTTGACCCATGGTTCACCCCTTCTCTTCTGCAGGCTTAGCTGCTGCTTTTTTAGCTGTGGTCTTTTTGGCTGCTGTCTTCTTCGCGGCTGGCGCCTTATCCGCTGCAGCAGCTTTTTTAGCAGGAGCTTTCTTCGCTGGAGCTTTCTTGGCCGCTGGTGCTTTGTCTGCTGCAGGTGCGCTCTCCGCGGGTGTCTTAGCGGGTTTGGCCGGCTTGCTGATCTTGGGCATCTCGATGCCGTCGGTCACGACCACGGTGATGTGACTGCTGCGCTTACGAATCCGGTAGGCGCGGCCTTGTGCACGGGGTCGGATGCGCTTCATGGTGGGGCCTTCGTCAACGAAAGCTTCACTGATACGCAGTTCCTTGGTGTCCATGGCGTGGTTGTTCGCAGCATTGGCAACAGCACTCGCGAGCACTTTGCCCACAGGTTCGCTTGCTGCCTGCGGTGCGAACCGCAGCATCGCCTGGGCATCGTCAGCGTTCATACCTCTAATGAGGTCGACCACTCGACGTGCCTTCATGGGCGTTACGCGGACATACCGCGCCTGGGCCCTGGCTTCCATCTCTTTCCCCTTGCTTCTCGTTTTTTATCGTGTTCACAATTGTGTGGTGTTGCTGGTGGTGCGTGCCGTTGCCGGAATTAGCGGCGCTTTGCCTTCCGGTCATCTTTGACGTGACCCTTGAAGGTGCGGGTAGGTGCAAACTCACCGAGTTTGTGGCCAACCATGTTCTCCGAGATGAAAACGGGAACGTGCTTGCGGCCATCGTGGACGGCAATGGTGTGACCGAGCATGACCGGAACCACCATGGAGCGGCGCGACCAAGTCTTGATCACATTCTTTGATCCTGTTTCGTTCTGTGTTTCGACCTTCTTGAGCAGATGGCCGTCCACAAAAGGACCCTTCTTCAAACTGCGAGGCATGTTGACCGCTTTCCTTAACGCTTCTTGCCGGACTTACGACGACGAACAATGAACTTGTCGCTCGCTTTGTTGTGCTTGCGAGTGCGACCTTCTGGCTTACCGCCGGGGTTAACCGGGTGACGACCACCGGAGGTCTTTCCTTCACCACCACCGTGTGGATGGTCAACCGGGTTCATGGCCACACCGCGAACTGTTGGGCGCTTGCCCTTCCAGCGCATGCGACCGGCCTTACCCCAGTTGATATTGGACTGCTCTGCATTGCCCACTTCACCGATGGTGGCGCGGGCGCGAACATCGACGTTGCGGATTTCACCGGATGGCATGCGAAGTTGTGCGTAGGGACCATCCTTGGCCACGAGTTGCACACTGGCACCAGCCGAGCGAGCAATCTTGGCGCCACCACCGGGCTTGAGCTCAATAGCGTGAATCACTGTACCGACGGGGATATTGCGCATGGGCAGGTTATTGCCTGGCTTGATATCCGCACTTGGACCGGTCTCAATGTTGTCGCCCTGCTTGAGCTTGTTGGGCGCAATGATGTAACGCTTCTCGCCATCCGCGTAATGCAGGAGCGCAATGCGCGCCGTGCGGTTGGGGTCGTATTCAATGTGCGCGACTTTGGCGGGAATACCGTCTTTGTCTGCGCGACGGAAATCGATGATGCGGTAGGCACGCTTGTGACCACCACCCTGGTGACGGGTTGTGATCTTGCCCGAGTTGTTGCGACCACCCTTTTTAGGAAGTGGGCGCACCAATGACTTCTCCGGCTCCGACCGAGTAATTTCGACGAAGTCAGCCACGCTGGAGCCACGACGGCCC
>CAZVLV010000058.1:6112-8053 GCA_964628015.1 uncultured Aquiluna sp.
TTTCGTATTCGTTCGGTCTCAGTAACCGGTTCTTAGTTCCAGTCTCTAGGAGACCGGTCCGCCAAATATGTCGATGCGGTCGCCTGCTGCAACGGAAACGATCGCGCGCTTAGTTGCCGCTTTGCGACCGAAGCCGGTGCGAGTACGAACTCGCTTGCCTTCACGGTTGAGGGTGTTCACGCTGGTGACCTTGACACCAAAAACTTCTTCGACCGCGATTTTGATCTGGGTCTTATTGGCGTGCGGAGCAACAATGAACGTGTACTTGTTTTCATCGAGCAAGCCGTAGGCCTTCTCGGAGACAACCGGTGAAATCAGAATGTCGCGGGGATCTGCGATTCTCATGCCTGAGCCTCACTTTCCGTTGCTGTTGCCTTCACTGCTTTGCCCTTGACCGGACCGGCAATGAAGACGTCGTAGGCGGCCTGGGTAAACACCAGGTGATCTGCGATCAGAACGTCGTAGGTGTTCAGCTGGTCAGGCGCAACGATCGCGATGTTGCCAAGATTGCGCAGCGACAACCATGCGACTGCTTCTTCACGGGTGAGCACCACAAGAATCTGGCCGTTAACGTCCAGGGCCTTAAGTGTTGCCGTGGCTTCTTTGGTAGAAGGTGTGTCACTCTTCACCAGCTGTGACACAACGTGAATGCGACCTTCGCGAGCCCGATCCGAGAGCGCGCCACGAAGTGCAGCAGCTTTCATCTTCTTGGGTGTGCGCTGTGAGTAATCGCGAGGGTGTGGTCCGTGACTGATTCCACCGCCGGTGTACTGGGGTGCGCGGATGGAACCTTGACGTGCACGACCTGTGCCCTTTTGCTTGTATGGCTTGCGCCCACCACCACTGACCTCAGCACGTGTCTTGGTGTCGTGGGTGCCTTGGCGCGCAGCGGCAAGTTGTGCGACAACTACTTGGTGAATCAACGGAATGTTGACTTCTACATCGAAGACTTCAGCGGGCAACTCAACCTTGCCGGATGCTTTGCCTTCGGGAGTCATGACATCTACTGCGGTCACAGCTGGACCTCCTTAGCAGCGGTGTGAATGAACACCAAGCCACCCTTGGGTCCGGGGACTGCGCCCTTGAGCAACAGCAACCCACGCTCAGCATCGATTGCCTGAATCTTGAGATTCTGTGTGGTCTGGCGAACGCCACCCATGCGGCCGGCCATCTTCATGCCCTTGAACACACGACCTGGGGTCGCGCACCCGCCGATGGAACCCGCGCTGCGGTGCTTGCGCTTGACACCGTGGGAGGCGCGAAGACCATGGAAGCCGTGACGCTTCATGACACCGGCGAAGCCTTTGCCCTTGGTAGTGCCAACAGCATCAACGACCTGTCCACCTTCGAAAATCTCTACACCAATTTCCTGGCCGAGGGTGTACTCGGAGGCATCGGGTGTGCGAACCTCGACGAGGTGACGACGTGGTGTCACACCAGCCTTGGCGAAGTGACCTGAGTCGGGTTTGTTCACCTTGCGGGGATCAATGGCACCGAATGCAATTTGCACGGCCGAATATCCGTCAACTTCGGGGGTACGCACCTGTGTCACGACACAGGGACCTGCCTTAATGACGGTGACGGGAACAACCTTGTTGTTCTCATCCCATACCTGGGTCATGCCGAGCTTTTCGCCCAGAACGCCCTTCACGTTGGTACTCATGGTGGTCTGTTTCTCCTCTAGAGCTTGATCTCGATGTCAACGCCGGCTGGAAGGTCCAAGCGCATCAGCGAATCGACGGTCTTCGGTGTGGGGTCGAGAATGTCAATGAGACGCTTGTGGGTGCGCATCTCGAAGTGTTCCCGAGAGTCCTTGTACTTGTGGGGTGACCGGATAACGCAAAACACGTTCTTCTCGGTCGGCAACGGCACGGGTCCAGCAACCTGCGCACCAGTACGAGTGACTGTCTCGACAATTTTGCGTGCCGAGGAATCAATGAT
>CAZVLV010000059.1:0-7946 GCA_964628015.1 uncultured Aquiluna sp.
CCTCCGGATTTTCACTCGGAAGTTCTTCACGAGCCCACACAGTCACATGCCCAGACTTCCTGTTCAATTCCACCCTGGATTGCGGGTACGAGCCGGGAGTTCGCTGGTATGCCACCAAGAGAGCCTGCTCAATGCTCTCCACAACAAGATCTAATGAAAGGTTCTTCTCTCGGACGAGGGACTTCAGTGCACTGACATCAATATCCATGTTTACTCCCCACGATTAAATTCGACTTGAACGACAGCATTGTGAACGTCAGCCATGCTCAATTGGATTGTCTCGCCGCTTTCATTTGTCAGAGCTATAAGCCCATTTTCCGCTCCATTGACTCGCAGAGTGAGTGGGAGCTCGGTGGCAGCTGTTTCGAGTTTCACAAGGTGCCCAATGGCGCGACGCCAATGTCGTTCCTCGGTAAGAGGGCGATCAACTCCGGGTGAACTCACTTCTAATACAAATGGAGAATCATCAGATTCCACAATGACGTCAAGAGCTTCAGAAATCTGTCTACTAATTTCGGCTATCAGATCAAGGTCAACACCACCATCTTGATCAACGGTGACCTTTACGATTTCTCTGCGACCAGCACGGGCAATGACAAAATCTTCAAGATCTACACCAGCCGAGGAACATACAGCGATGGCTGCGTCACGGCATTGATTAACCGGCAATCCCATGGTGTTCACCAATTTCTATTGTGTCGAGCAGTTGTATTGAGGTAAGGCGTTGACTGGTTATATCTAAACGATGCGTTCCGTTGTATTGACTAGTTGCGGCAAGTGGGTTCCCACGCTGTGCACGAAAACCTCTCTATTTCACACTACCCAATTGTCCCAGACTAGCCGAATGATGAGCAAAGCGACAACTACGAGAAAAATAGCTCGAACAAATGAACTCCCCCGTGCAATTGCTGTTCGCGCCCCCAAGAATGCGCCAGCGATATTGAACACAGCTAGAAGAATCCCCAAGAGCCACAGAATGGAACCGGTAAACCCGAAGACGACTAATGCCGCCGCATTAGTCCCCAAGTTGACCAATTTAGCCGTCGATGAAGCCATGAGGAATGAGTAGCCCAACACCCCCACCAAGGCAACGAGGAGGAATGACCCAGTACCTGGGCCAAAAATACCGTCATAAAACCCAATAAGGGCACCGACGACAACTGCAACGAAATAGTGCTTCCTAGAACCTTGCCAGCGTAAAATTGTGATTTCTCCCAGGGCAGGTGTGAGAAGAATCCATAACCACACCATGGTGAGGGCGATGATTGCACCTGTGGCGAAATAGTGAGTGGGAACCAAATGTGCAGACCACGCGCCCAACCCCGCAAAAATGCATGCAACTACAGCCATTGGAATGGCAGTTTTCCAATCCGGCGAAAGGTGTTTCACATATGTTCTTGCCGCTGTTGCAGTGCCGAAGATGCTTGATAACTTATTAGTCGCTAAAGCATTCACTTCGGAGCCCGCAGGTAGTGCAATAAAGAGCGCCGGTAACTGAATCATTCCGCCACCACCACTTACTGCGTCAATCCAACCCGCGGCAGCTGCAGCAACGCATAGCAGGACGATCGTCCAAAAACCTAATTCGTACATATGTAATGGACTCGAGCAACAGCCTCTGCTATCTCGACATCTTCACGAACACCCGTTGCTCTGTCCTTCACTTCGATGACCCCCCGATCCAGCCCTTTGCCGACTACAACGATCGTGGGGATACCCAAAAGCTCGGAATCATTAAACTTCACGCCTGGTGAAACTCCGACGCGGTCGTCGAGAATCACGCGAAGACCGAGCGCATCCCATTCGGAAGCGAGCTTGTCAGCGGTCGCAAAAATTTCTTCGCCCTTCCCAGCCGCAATGAGGTAAATATCGGCGGGTGAGACCTCACGTGGCCAAATGAGGCCCTTATCATCATGGTGTTGTTCCGCTATGGCCGCAACGGCGCGTGACACCCCAATGCCATACGAACCCATGGTTACGGTGACAAGTTCCCCATTTTCATCCAGCACTCGTAGGCCAAGTGCCTCCGCATACTTACGACCGAGTTGGAAAATATGACCGATCTCAATGCCTCGTGCCATGCGCAACTCGCCACCACACTCACTACAGGTATCGCCATCCCGTACTTCCGCAACGTCAATGATCGAGTCAGAGACAAAGTCCCTACCGAACACAAGGTCATACACATGCTTCCCTGACTCATTAGCGCCCGTGATCCAGCGAGTTCCCGCGACAATTCGAGGATCGGTTCGGAATGGGATTCCACTCACTGAATGTGAACCTAAGACTCCTGGACCGATATAGCCCTTTGTCAAAGAGGAAAATTTCGCAAAGTCGGCTTCTTCAAATGGTCGCGCAACCAGAGGGTAAATCGCTGCTTCGAGGCGACGCATGTCTACTTCTCGATCTCCTGGAATTCCCACGGCTAAAGGCTGTTCATTGCCCTCGGCATCTGTGAGCATGAGCAAGAGATTCTTCAGCGTGTCAGAGGCCTGCCAAGGACGATCTGCCCTTTTCAAGTCTTCTCGACTATTTGAGATCGCTACAAGAGAATCAATTGTGGGAGTATCGGGGGTGTTCTCCACATGAGCGGCAGGCAGATCACTTTCACCGTCGACACTCGTGTTTATTTCGACAGCTGGAATGACAACGGCTTCCACATTGGCGGCATGGCCACATGAACAACGCACATAAGTGTCTTCCCCGATGTCAGACGATGCAAGGAATTCTTCGCTGCGTGAACCACCCATGGCTCCCGCCATCGCGGACACGATGACATAGGAAAGTTTCAATCGATCAAATGTGGCTATGTAGGCATCACGATGACGTTGATAAGAAAGCTCGAGTCCTTCATCGGTTGTATCGAAAGAGTATGAATCTTTCATGACGAATTCCCTGCCACGCAGGATTCCTGCCCGAGGACGAGCTTCATCGCGATACTTGGTTTGAATCTGGTAAATCACGAGCGGTAGATCTCGATACGAGGAATACTCGCCCTTCACCATTAATGTGAACATCTCCTCGTGGGTAGGACCCAGTAGGTAATCATTTTCCCTACGATCCTTGAGGCGAAAAAGGTTGTCGCCGTACTCCGTCCACCTGCCTGTTTCTTCATAGGCCTCGCGCGGCAATAGCGCTGGAAAGTGAACTTCCTGAAATCCAGCTTTGTCCATTTCCTGACGCACGATGTTTTCGACATTGCGATACACGGAATAGCCCAACGGCAACCAAGAAAAAATCCCTGGGGCAATCCGACGGACGAACCCTCCTCGCACGAGTAGCTTGTGGCTCGGCACCTCAGCATCGGCAGGATCATCACGCAAAGTTCGAACAAACATTGCTGACATACGGGAAATCAAATCTGCCTCACTCTGTGTAAACGGTCACCAACACCATTGGGAACTGCTCAAGGGCTCGAGAATAGCGGTTATCCGGATCCACCTTCGAAGTTGGACTCAATCAGTCATGCGATGAGGACACGGAAACTAAAACAGGACAGTGGCAAATGTTCCGCATTCGCGAAATCCAACGGATGCGTATGTTCTGAAAGCCGCGATATTGAAATCATTGACATATAGCGTGACCGTGGGCGCTACCTCCCTTTGCACCAATTCGACAACCGCTGCGACCGCTGGGCCAGCCATCCCGCGACCACGTAGATCCGGGGCAACCCATACGCCTTGTAACTGAGCTACCTCCGGAGTGGCGAATCCCACCTCAGCCTTGAATACAACTCGATGATTCTCAATGATTGCGTATGCTTTCCGCTCAGCAATAACTTCAGCGACGCGCCGCTCGTACTGGTCGTGGCCGCCATTCGAGACAGGTGACACTCCTACTTCCTCGGTAAACATGTGAATTGAAGCGGGCAGAAGTAGCGATAGTTCATGCGGCTCTACGTGCCTGACGCGTTCATCCCGCTGTCCGATAGGGAGTGTACTTATTGCCATGAACGGCTGAGTGCTGCGCATCTCCCGAGGCTTACCCCATACAGATTCGATGCGATTCCATAAATCGATAACTTCACCTTTGTTACCTAGCAGAGATGAACTTCTCCTGCCAGTGCGGATCAATTCGCGGGCGAATAATTCTCGAGCCTCATGAGAAGTGTTCATGGGAACAATGTTCGCTCCAACAAAAAGCAAGGACTCTAACCCCGCGTCGGTGTAGAAGCCCCACAGTCCGCCCCCGACTTTCCAGTGATACTGAAGTCCTAGCGAAATCCGGCTAGCCACGAAGGCATTCATCAAGGGTTGTGATCGGCTCAGTTCAAGTGCTCGAGGAAGGTCAGACTGTGAAAGAACCTTCACCCAGGCCGAGCGCGCACCGTCACATGCATTCAGGAGCTCAGCGGACACAGCATTACGTTACTAGGACGTGACAACGATGGGTGATCCTTCGCCACCGACTGATTCCGCTAATTTCATGGCTTCTTCAATGAGAGTTTCAACGATTTCCGACTCAGGAACGGTTTTAATCACTTCACCCTTAACGAAGATCTGACCCTTACCGTTACCAGACGCGACACCTAAATCAGCTTCACGAGCTTCCCCTGGCCCGTTAACAACGCATCCCATGACGGCGACTCTGAGTGGAACATCTAAACCTTCTAGACCCGCAGTAACCTGCTCGGCCAAGGTGTAGACATCGACTTGTGCACGGCCACAGGACGGACACGAAACGATTTCCAAACCACGCTGCCGTAGATTTAATGATTCTAAAATCCCAATTCCCACTTTGACTTCCTCAACAGGTGGTGCGGAAAGGGAAACGCGAATGGTATCGCCGATTCCACGGGATAGGAGTCCGCCAAATGCAACGGCAGACTTGATTGTTCCTTGGAAGGCAGGACCAGCCTCTGTTACTCCTAGATGTAATGGATAGTCACATTGTTCGGCAAGTTGCATATAGGCAAGCATCATGATGACGGGATCATGATGCTTCACCGAAATCTTGATATCTTGAAAACCATGCTCTTCAAATAGCGAGGCTTCCCATAAGGCAGATTCCACAAGCGCCTCTGGTGTTGCCTTTCCGTACTTCTGTAAAAGCCGAGGATCTAGTGAGCCTGCATTCACTCCTATTCGAATGGGAGTGCCTGCATCCTTCGCAGCCCGAGCAATCTCCCCGACCTTGTCATCAAACTTTTTGATATTGCCTGGATTAACCCGCACGCCGGCGCACCCAGCATCTATTGCCGCGAAAACATATTTAGGTTGAAAGTGAATATCGGCGATAACAGGGATACCCGACTTTTTTGCGATCTGCGAAAGCGCATCGGCATCGTCCTGACTCGGCACAGCGACGCGGACTGCTTGACAACCGGTGGCAGTCAGCTCCGCTATTTGCTGCAACGTGGAATTGACGTCAGCGGTCAAGGTTGTACACATGGATTGAACACTGACTGGCGAATCGCCCCCGACCACCAAGGGTTTGCTGTGGTGCTTGAGAGTTATTGGGCGGGTTTTGCGACGTGGCGCTACTACGGGTGGAGGTAGTGGCGGGATTCCTAGGTCAATGCTCACGAGACCATTATCGAGCCTGATGCTTAACCGAGCGAGATGGGCTTGACCAAATCGGCCCAAATCACAACAACACCCATGACGAGAAGGATTCCAGCGACCACATATGCGACCGGGAGTAATCGAGCAGTGTCAACCGGGCCTGGATCCGGCTTGCCCCGAACACGCGCGATCCTCCGCTTGACAGATTCATAGGAGGCGCCAGCAATGTGTCCCCCGTCTAAGGGCAATACCGGGAGAAGATTGAAGAGGAAGAGGAAAAGATTGAGCGAGGCAGCCAGACCCAAGAACGTGGCAATTTTTGACGTGACAGGTGAATCCATGGCTGCTATTTCACCGCCCAAGCGACTAGCACCCACCACTGAAACTGGGCCATCGACCGCTCGGTCTTGGCCGCCAATCAACGTGTCAGAAACCAGTTCATAGACACGAATTGGGAGGGAAATTAAAGCCTCAACGGATCGAACCGTGAGATCCCACATGAATGCCGGAACTGCAAGTATCGACTGCCTTTCATATTCGAAGGATGGTCGCATACCCAGAAAACCCACGGTCTGAATGTCTCCGGTTTCGGCGCCATTTTCATCGTAGATGGGCCTCGTGACTTGGGCAACGACGAGAGGAAGAGTGACTACTTGGCCGCCTCTGTCCACCGTAATTGTTGTCTCGACACCCGGATTTTGTGAAATCCAGTCGCTGACCTGTGCCCAGTCTGTCGCGGGAATGGAATTGACAGCAATTATTGTGTCTTGCTCTGTCAAACCCGCATCAAAAGCTGGTGTAGGAGTTGTTCCCTCGGGGCAACTGCCTGAGGGCAACGGCTCGCCGGTTGGCTGTTCGACACTCGGGGTGCACGGCACAACAGCCGCAACGGACAATGTTGGTTTCGGCAACCCAATGCCAACAAGGACGATCGCAAAGAGAACGAAGGCGAGCACCAGGTTCATGGTTGGCCCACCGAGCATGATGATGATCCGTTTGTGTACGGGTAATTTGTAGAAAAGCCTGTTTTCGTCGCCCGGTTGAATTTCGTCGAATGACGCAGATCTAGCTTGGGCAACCATGGCTGCAAAACGACCTGTGGACATGCTGCGCGAACGACCTTCGGGATCATCTTTTGCGGGCGGCAGCATGCCGATCATTCGAATGTACCCACCTAGTGGAATCCATTTAATCCCGTATCGAGTTTCACCGCGGACAGTGGACCAGATGGTTGGACCAAAACCCACCATGTAGTCAGGCACTCGCAGGCCAAACTTTTTGGCCGGGACAAGGTGGCCCACTTCATGCAGAGCTATAGATAACGCAATCAGGAGAGCAAAGAGGATGATGCCGATTAATTCGAGCATACGGTCACAATCTCCTGAGCCTGTAGTTGTCGCACGGCGGCGGTTCTTTCCATTGTCGCTTGCGTTCGCTAGGACTTGGCCAATTCGCTCACTCTGGCTCGAGCCCATGCATCCGCGTCTTGGACGCTCTCCAGTGTAAGGGCGTTCCCTGACACATGCCCGGACTCCAGATGTTCCTGCAGCGTGGACTCAATGAGCGACACGATGGAAGTGAAACCAATACTCCCCTCGAGAAATAGACCCACCGCGGCTTCATCGGCTCCGTTGAACACAGCGGGGGCGCTTCCACCAGCCTCACCTGCGACTCGGGCAAGGGTGATGGCCGGAAAGACAGAATGATCAACTGGAAGGAAATGCCACGAGGTGGCCTTCGACCAATCACATGGCGGGGCCGCATCTGGAATCCTCATGGGAGAACCTAGGCCCCATGCAATAGGAATTCGCATGTCTGGGGGGCTCGCCTGAGCAATAGTTGAGCCATCTACAAATTCCACCATGGAATGCACAACAGACTCTGGATGGATTACCACCTCGATCTGACTAAACGGAATATCAAACAGCAAGTGAGCCTCGATCAATTCCAGTCCCTTGTTCACCATTGTCGCCGAATTGATGGTGACAAGCGGCCCCATGGACCACGTAGGGTGCGCAAGTGCCTGCTCAATTGTGACGCCATTTAACTGATCTGTAGTAAAGCCCCGAAATGGACCACCACTGGCAGTCAAGATCAGAGACTTGACTTCCGACCTTGTTCCCGCCAAAAGACATTGTGCAAGTGCGGCATGCTCGGAATCCACTGGAACTATCTGCCCGGGTTCTGCAACAGCTCTGACAAGGTCCCCGCCAATAATCAATGACTCCTTATTGGCCAAGGCAAGGCGCGCTCCCGACCTTAGGGCCATCAAAGTGGGAACCAACCCGGCCGCGCCCGCGATTGCATTCAAGACGACATCGGCACCCACAGCTGCCAGCGAGCTTGAGGATTCGGGACCGATGAGAAATTCAGGGGTTGCGGAGTGTCCCGAGGAGAAGCCGTTGTCCTTCGCATGAGCCAAAATGCGCATTTGGACATCTT
>CAZVLV010000060.1:0-7818 GCA_964628015.1 uncultured Aquiluna sp.
ACCTCGAGTGGCACAACCTCGAGTGGCACGGTGCTCTGGCAGCCCGCGCGTGGTGAGTGCTTAGGCCAGGCCGAGCAATGGTGGCTCGATGCAACTGCTTTGCACCTTCCATTGATTCCACCAGGTCGCCGCCGTTATCTGCATTCGTGGGGAAGTGGCACCACAGTGGTGACAGTGGATCCTTTCGGAGATCTCGATAAAAACTCCACCGCTGAATTGATTTTTGTGGAACACCGAAATGGCGCCTTAGCCGCTATTCCCATGACTTTTGTATCGCGTAGCGAAGACAGAGTCACGTGGGAACTGGATAGTGGTTCGCTGGCTCTCATTCAAGATCGTGGCATTAACCCTGGTGAGTCCGGAACCGTGGTCGTAGAAATGAAGGAGAGTAACGGTCACTGGCGTAACCGAAGTCCCGTCTCCGATCGCGAGGGTGTTCATGCAGGTTCATCATTGAACCTCAACTCCGTAGCAAGTTTCGCTTGCGCTGATTCGCTTGTCCTGGAAACAACCCCGCAAGGAACACTCACCTGGTCAGCATCAGGTTCGTCCAAGAGTTTTGGCTCGGTCATGAGGAAATTCCGACGCAAAATTGCGCCCGGCTTCACCCAGCGTCCTGCCATATTCGACACAGCTACTGATCGACCAATATTTCTTTACGCACCGGCACCTCTTCCTGCCTTTGACTCCAGGCTCACTCGGTTTGACACCCAAGCGTGGATTAATGAATTTGGAACTGATGCGTATCTGCTCATTCCGCAGGAGTCATTTACACCTGCACCGGCCCGATTCAGTTACGCGTATCGCACCTACTCTCCACAACGTTTATCTGCAGCACAATCGGTAGCGACCTATGTCATTACGGATCAACCGGATCTAGTGGATTCTGACCGCGCAATTCCGTATCGACAGGATCTCGGTGCGGCCCGATACCTGTTGCCGGCACTGAACACCACGGTATTGCGCACCCCGGTATTGCAGACATCCCAAGAACTCCATGCCCGTGTGCGCCACATTCTTCACCAGAACGACGCGGGTGGTATGCCATGAGCACCTATGTCATCACGGCAAACAACATTGAGGAACTGGGCGGTGCCCAGCACGTTGCCCACACATTGGCTCGTGGTTTGGTTTCCCGCGGCCACAGCGTGTATCTCGTCGGGATCACTCCGGTCACTGAGCCACACACCTACCCCGGTGGGGGTTACACCTCGCTGACATTGATGCCTCACATATGGCCGGAGAAAACCAGCACCAATGGTGATCTGCGCGCGAACCTTCGTGCCCACGCGGTAACAGAGTTGCAATCACTTCTGCAGTCCCTGGGCAGCGCGAATATTGTGGCAACCCAACTGTGGTCATTAGAAATTGTTCTCGACGCCCTGGGCGGCCCGAACTCCACCTTCCCAGTTATTGGCCAGTATCACGGCTCCTTCGCGGCCGCTGCCAGCGGACGTGATCTGCGTCGTGCCCAGAGATTGGCAGGCGCTTGTGACTATTTCACCGTGCTCAGTAACGAAGACGCCCACTCATTTGCTTCGGCGGGACTAACAAATGTGTTGTGTGTGCCCAATCCGATCACCCTCACTGCGCACCAGTTCAATGCCGCGTTGGAATCCCGCCAAGGACAGCGCGCTGCTCACACGATTGATTTTGTTGGACGCCTATCCGAGGAAAAGGGTCCAGATCTTCTTCTAGACGCATGGGCAATCAATCATCCCCCCGGCCTGACACTTCGATTGACGGGAAGTGGACACATGGAGCCTGAACTCATTAATCGTCGGGATGAAGGCGTTGAATACCACCGACCGGTCGCAGACGTGGCACCGCTTATTGCCCAATCACGTGTTGTAGTGATTCCCTCCCGCACTGAAGGTGCTCCGCTTGTACTTGCAGAGGCTTTAGCCCTTGGCATACCCGTTGTTGTCACCGATGTTTCCTCGGGAATCCGTGAAATGGTGGCTGGCAATTCCCGAGCCGTGTTAGTAGAGCGCGAAAACCCTCAGGCGCTTTCCGAAGGGATGGCACAGGCGCTTTTGCTTTCACCAGACCCCAACCCGACTTTGCCTGACGACTCACACATTTATGAACAGTGGGAAGAATTGTTCGCTACAGATGCGAATTAGCTCGAGTTAAATCTTCTTCGAAATCAACTTCCACCGCATACAGGTCTGAAATATCAATGGGAATGAATTGTGTGGAATTTCTCTCGATGGTAATTTCAATTCCGCGCTCGAAATAGTCGCTGTCATCGCAGGCAGCTAGTCCTTCAATCAAGTCAGCTTTGTCTTTCTCGGCAACGAAGTTAATGCCGACAGATTCACCCAGGGCATCCACAACCGTCTTGGAAAGCTCGCTGATCAGACCCTGTGAATCGACTCGATACTTGACTTCCTCGTCTCCGACTGCAGCCGTGTTCACGCAGACAAATGATTCATCTCGATCAATATATTCCTGAATTCGATCAAGGACCCGCGGGTCAAAAACAACATCGCCATTCATCCACAGCACACCACCAGGCCCAGAAAGGCGCAAGGCCTTCAGCAGGCTCCTATTGGTGTTGGTTTGGTCGTATGCCTCGTTGTAGACATAGAGGTTATTGGGGAAAGACTCAATAATAAGTTCCAATTTAAAGCCAATGACCGTCATGATTCGAAGTTCGTCCCCGAAAGCTTTGGTGAGATTGTCGACCTGTTGCCGCATGATTGTGCGGCCATCGGATAGGGGAGTAAGTGGTTTGGGCCACGGCCGACCAAGTCGGGTTCCCATCCCTGCTGCGAGGATTACCGCTGTTTGAGTCACCGTAGGAGCCTACTCACCGATGATTCGTGTGCGTTGGAGTCCTTGAAGGGCAACATCATGCTCGTAGATTGCAGTCCTGAGTTCCCGCCAGAATTTTTCTGTGCTGGCACCTCGAGTGAGGTCACCGAAATAGTGCCGACGCATTGCATCGCGTTGATCAATATGTGTGTCTTCCTGTAACGCTGCGGTGATCATGATGCCAATGTCCTTCACTGAATGTGCGTCAATGACTTCCGTGGCACTCACCATGGGGGAGTCAACGAGCAATTGTTCACGGTCACTTCGCCGATCGGTCACAATGATTGGTGCGGCAGGGGAGAGATATAAGTGATCAAGTGTCACACTGGAAATATCTGCAATCAACAAATCTGTCTCAGGCAAAACACCCAGAATGTTGCCACGAGGAACATAACGGTGTTCACCTCCAGCGTTCTTGATGAGTTCCACAATTTCTTTGTGTTTGGCACGGACATTTGGGTCGGTCGAGTCAATCACTCTCGGATGCGGCTTGTAGACAAACCGCGCCCCCGGAGTTGTGAGTGCAGCGTTGGCTATCTCGACACCATAAAGATCCACCGAGGTGTAGTTATTAGCCTCGTCTTCACCTTCCCACGTCGGGGCGTAGGTGATTGTGGTGAGTTCGGTATCCGGTAGCGGATTCTTGACATCAAGATCAAGTTGCGGTCGGCCAACGGGAATCAGATGCGAGTAGTCAAACCACGCAATTGCAGCTCGGTGCCGATCAATGGCTGCTTGGCCAGCAACAAATACTTTGTCATATGCCTTGGCCTGATTGCTGACCATGCAAATTTTGTCACTCTCGCCATGATTGACATGAATATGCACGGCCTGTTGAAATGACAGTGATTGAAAATTGGTCCAACCATTATTCACGTACACGACCGCGTGGAAACTTGCTCTGTCATAAAGGGCCATGAGGTCCTCATAGCGGGGAACCAGTAACACCTGCAGTGTAGTGATCTTCTGTAATTCCAAATACGACTCAATATTGCGAACCACCACAATTGTGGTCAAATCGTGCTGCTGTTCAAAAATGGGTAGCCATTGGGTGAGTTGGTACAACTTTGCCGGTTGATCGGCGAAGTACAGAGCGATATCAGCATCCGGAATATTGTCTAATTCGAAGCCCTCGGGCTCCATGCTTCCGAAATCTCGCATACGGCGACCCAGTCCACGGGCAATCCGCTTGGCAAAAAGGCCCGCGGCGCTGTTTTTACTCTTCTGGGAACTGGACGCCACGTGCTGCACGATACGACAAGAGGTGTCATCTAATGTAAACGCCGTGCGCGTCCTTTGGGAGCACCGTCAAGTGCTCCGCATGCTGGTCTTACGAGACCTGCAACGCCAATACACGAAATTCAGGCTTGGGTACCTCTGGTCCCTGCTCGAGCCCTTGGGCATGGCGTTGGTGCTCTGGCTGGTTTTTTCAGTGCTCTTAGGTGATCGGGCCCTGGGGCTGCAGCCGTATCTCCTATTTTTGTCAGTGGCGATTTTGCCCTGGTGGTGGTTTCTCAAAAGCGTTCAAGCTTCCACCAAGATCTTCCGGCGTATGCGGGGTGAAATTGCCTTCTCGGGGCTTCCGCTTCAAATTTGGGTTTTGCGTACCGTTATTTCTTCCATGGTGGAATTCATTTTCTCTCTCCCGGTGATCGTGATCGCTGTTGCGGTCACAGGTTTCCTGCCTGGTCCATGGATTGCGCTATTCCCTGTTGCCATTGCACTTCAGTTCCTCTTGCTGTACGGAATTGGATTGTTGGTGGCATCGCTGAGTGTCGTGGCGCCTGATGTCACCCGGGTTGTCAAGATAATTCTCCGAGCAATGTTCTACCTGTCACCGATTTTGTATTCCATTTCCAACATCCCTGCCAGTGTCCAACCTATTGCGGCGCTGAATCCACTTGTGGGGATCCTGGGGCTGTATCGGATTGGTTGGTGGCCAGAAGAACAGACATCTGCTTGGGCACTGGTTACATCCCTTGCCGTAGCAGCTGCATTCCTTATTGCAGGTGTGATCACATTCAAAGTTCTCAAACCCAGAATTTTGAAGGAGGCGTGATGGAAAACATTCTTGAGTTTACTCATGTCTCACTCACCATGTCCCAAACCAAGCGTCGATCAGGTGCGGGCAAGTCCAAGCGATTGCGTCGATTCGCGGGAGAAACCAAACGCCAGGTAATTCCCGTTGTCAATGATCTCTCATTTACCGTGCAACAAGGACAATCAATTGCACTTGTGGGTGGACGAGCTCTTGCTCGCACGTCACTGCTCAGACTCGCAGCGGGCACATTAATTCCTGATTCGGGCACAGTGTCGCGGACTCAACCGATTGTTCCCATGATCGGTATTGCGCGAGCACTAGGCCGCGGTTACACCGTTCGGCAAAATATCTATCTCGTGGGCGGACTCCTCGGTCTTTCACCCGAACAAGTGGAACAACGAATCCTGCAGATCACTGAATTTGCTGATCTCAAGAATGTATTGGACCGACACCTGGGTGCTGCTCCTGCAAGTACGCGACAAAAATTGGCGTGGAGCATCGCTATGTCACTCGATGCTCGTTTCTATGCCGTCGATCAAACCTTGGTGGTGGGCGAGCGCGATTTCCGCCAAAAGTGTTGGACTCATGTGGATCAATTGCGTGAGCAGGGTGCAACGTTCATTATTTCCGCAGATAACTCCAAGGTCTATCGACGATTCTGTGATCGGGCACTGTATTTCAGTCAGGGCAAACTTGAGGCCGACACCACCGTGGCTGAAGTTCTTTCCTTGGCGCGCAAGGCTCGGCATGCGGCGCGAGAAACCGAGGATTGACGTAGCCGCATATGCGTGTTCAGGCCGATTAGGCTTGCCCCTATGGTGAACGAATCACAGGCCGGGCTCGGCCCTGCGATTTCACCCATTGCCTCGGACGGCGTTCTTCTTCATATTGGGGTTCATAAGACTGGGACCACAGCCATTCAAGCCGCTCTTGCCGATGCTCGCGAACCACTGGCAGAGCATGGGGTGCGGTATCCGGGCAAGCTACAGGCTCAGCACCGGGCGGCGCTTGCAGTTCTCGGTCGACCGTGGGGATGGAATACCCGAGGCGGAGGTGTTCTTGACCGTGAGCACTTTGATCGCCTGGCCAAACGCACTGCGCAGGCGCCCGGGAGGGTGGTGATCAGCAGCGAGTTCTTCTGCGAAGCGCCCGAAGACACGGCGATGGATGTAATTCGTGACCTTCGGGGCAGGTCCAATCGCCCGGTGCACGTGGTTGTGACTTTGCGCAATCTGGGCAAGTTGTTGCCTTCATCGTGGCAGCAGTACTTGAAGTACGGGCTCACCACCCCCTATGACAAATGGCTCGAAGATGTTTTCGCCACACCAGGTAGTTCAAAGATGACACCCACTTTTTGGAAACGACACGATCACGGCGAAGTGGTCCGCAGGTGGTCTCGTGCAGTGGGTACAGAAAATTTATCGGTACTCATTCTTGAAGATGTTCCCCGAGATTTTGTCTTCCGCTCATTTGCCCAGTACTTAAATGTCCCTGAAGAAATTCTCACCAGTCGAATGGACCTCACCAGCAATCGCTCCATGACAGCGGCTGAAGCCGAAGTTTTAGTGCGACTCAATAAACGAGTGAAGAAAACCATGCAGTGGGGTGACTACGTTCGACTTGTCCGAAGGGGAGTGGCCCTCGGCATGGTGGAGGGCCGGGAGCCGGCGGAGACCGAAGTGAAGCTTTTCACTCCGCAATGGGCACTTGATGCAGCGCAGCAGGCGGGTGAGAAATCCGCCAATGCAATCCTTGAATCCGGTGTCACCGTTTTGGGAAATGTCGATGCCTTGCGGATTGGCCTCGCCAGTGGCGATGGACCGCGGGAAACAGAGTCACTTCCCATCGATGCTGCGGTACAAGCATTAGTCTCCGTTATTCAGGCATCCGGTGAAAGTCCCACCTCACGCGAATTAGCCGGTCGCCTGGTTCGCCAAACCAAAAAAGATGGTATTCGCTCACTCTGGCGAAAGAATTCCGAGTGACGCTCACGCTTACCCTGCAAGGGGACACCGCCGCCGAGCAAATCGAGAGTGTGGTGGCAGAGCTCCGCGAATCTGAAGATGATCTCGTCATTATTGCTGGGGATCTCATTATCAACCCAGCTGTATTAGCTCCGGTCACTGAAAATCCCTTCGCAGGGACTTGTGCAGCTGTTCGTCGATCGCGAAACGGAAACCTGCGGGTCCTTCACCACCATCTTGTGGCTGCTGGCACGTCCATTCACACAGTGAACTCCACAAATGCCGTGAGCGTGGGAGCGCTGCGATTAGCTCGTCGCGATCATGCGCGCATACTCCCGGTAGTGACATCGCTCTTGGGCTTTGTGTCCGATCAACAAGAAGTGAATCCACACGAGTCACTGGAGCTCATCATTACGGCGCTACTCCGCGCGCAGGTGCAGGTCAAGGAAGTAGAAATTATCGATGCTCCGTGGTTTCGTTCACCACAGGATCGTGACATGGCGACTCACGAAGCATTTGCGATATCGGAGACAGCTATTCGTCGGTTACAGGCAAATCGAATAGACGATGGCTTCTATTCGACATTTGTTGTTCGTAAACTTTCCAAGCCACTTACCGGGTTGGCTATTCGTTGGGGGCTGAGCCCCAATGCCATAACTGTTATTTCATTTGTCATCGGTGTACTGGCGGCCGTGTCATTTGCTGCAGGGAATAGATGGTTCCTTGTTCTCGGGGCAATCTTGCTTCAACTCTCGCTCGTTATTGATTGTGTGGATGGTGAAGTTGCCCGAGCAACGCGACGCTTTTCCACTCTCGGTGCGTGGCTTGATGCCTCTACTGATCGGGTCAAGGAATATGCCGCGTATGCGGGCCTAGCCGCAGGCGCAGTTGTCATGGGTGTGGACTCATGGCGAGCATGGAGTCTGGCTTTGATTCTCATGGTGGTGCAAACAGCTCGCCATATGGGTGATTACAACTTTGCCGCCATTCAAC
>CAZVLV010000061.1:0-7807 GCA_964628015.1 uncultured Aquiluna sp.
CAGGGTTCAGGTGCCCGAATAGCAAGCGCCCTTCTTGCATTTAAGACCATCCGATACGAAGTAACGGAGGATTGCACCTCTCATCACGAAGGGGAAAGGTTTGCGGCAACTCCGACTTTGGGTTTGTTTAGGGCGTCAATAGGTCAGTATGGCGATGTCATGGTGCATGAAGATCGGTTGCGCAATGTCCTCACTCAAGTTGATGCAACGGGTGAGTCCATCGCAGAAGAAATAAAGCGACTGCTGGGTCAGCCATGGGATGCAGAGTTAGAGGCATTCCGGGCAGCGCACACAGATTCAAATGTTCGGGTGTTGCACCACGTGTCCTAGTGACGAAGAATTACAGGCTCACGGGCTTGCGGGCTTAAAGTGGGATGTTTCCATGAGCTCCGCGTGCACCCGGTGTTTCGAGGAGGACTTCCGCAACCGCGCGACGAGTGATCATGGGCTCAACAACGGCGTCAACGACGCCCATGTCTACGGCGCGCTTGATCCCACCAGAAATTACTTCATGTTCTGCGGCCAGTTCTAATTCCACCTGCTCGCGACTTTCTTCGGGAACTTCTGCGAGTCGGCGACGATGCAAAATGCGAATGGCGGCCACGGAACCCATGACTGCAACTTCGGCCTGAGGCCAAGCGAACACCTTGGTGGCGCCAAGTGAGGCCGAGTTCATGGCCACAAATGCTCCGCCATACGCCTTGCGGGTAACAACGGTCACGCGTGGTGTCACGCACTCGGCAAAAGCATGTAGCAGTTTGGCGCCGCGACGAACGACACCTTCCCACTCCTGACCAAGCCCGGGTAAATAGCCGGGAACGTCAACTAACACAACGAGTGGGACCGCAAATGAATCGCACATTCGAACAAAGCGAGCGGCCTTTTCAGCACTTGAGGAGTCAAGGCACCCGCCGAGTCGAAGCGGGTTATTTGCGACTATTCCAATTGTTCGACCGCCCAATCGACCGAGCCCCACAACAATATTTGGCGCCCATTTGGCGTGTAGTTCGACAAAGGAATCCAAATCAACAAAGCCCTCGACAATGGGATGAACGTCGTAGGCGCGTCGTGACGATTCGGGCAAAAGTGCGCCAAGGTCGCGGTCTTCAATGCTGTCCAAATTCAGCGAACCCTGGTGACCCAATAACTGGACCAAGTCGCGCCCATATTCAATAGCTTCACTTTCAGAATCAGTGGTGATGTGAACAACCCCACTGCGTCGGCCATGTGGCTCTGGACCGCCTAATCGATCCATGTCGACATCTTCACCCGTGACTGATTTGACCACCTCGGGTCCGGTGACAAAAATTCGCCCGGCTGGGCCGAGAACCACGATGTCAGTAAGTGCTGGGCCATAGGCGGCGCCACCTGCAGCGGGTCCTAGGACCACCGAAATTTGCGGAACTTTCCCTGAGGCTCGAGTCATGGACAGGAAGACGCGACCTACAGCATCGAGGCTAGCAACCCCTTCACGCAGGCGGGCTCCGCCGGAATGCCAGATACCGACAACGGGGGCAGAGTCAGCCAATGCGCGGTCGTAGGCCGTAACGATGGCACGGCACCCGGACTCACCCATGGCGCCACCTTGAACGGTGGGATCAGTGCAAAAGGCCACACAATGAACGCCTTGTGCGCGCCCCACTGCTGCAATGACACCTCGATCATCGACAGGGGTAATAGTGTCAAACTCGCCGTTGTCGAAGAATTTTCCGAGTCGAACTAGGGGTGATCGTGCATCCACATCAGGTGCTGAAAGTGTTGCCATGTTGTGAGTCACACGCTCCTAAATATGACGGCGACATCGTGGCCACCAAATCCGAATGAATTGTTAATAGCGGCGATATCACCTGATGGAAGCGCGGTCGGCCCCTGCCCATTGACATAAAGATCAACTTCAGGATCGAGGTTGATCAGATTCGCCGTGGGCGGTGCAACTCGATCACGCAACGCAAGCATGGTGTAAATCGATTCAATGGCGCCTGCGCCACCAAGTAAGTGACCGGTCATGGATTTCGTGCCTGCAACGTAGATGGAATCCGTTGCTGAACCTAATGCGCGTCGAATGGCAACAGCTTCCGCGATGTCGCCTTGTGGCGTTGACGTCGCGTGGGCATTCACATGTGCGATATCCGTTGGATCAAGTTGAGCGTCAGCAAGCGCCTGGCTAATTGCCCGGGCAGCCCCAGCGCCTTCGGGATCTGGCTGGGCAATGTGGTGTCCATCGCTGGTCAGCCCGGCACCGCCATAGCGACCCAAAATTGTTGCCCCACGTGCCGCGGCGAATTCTTCTGACTCCATCACAATGATTCCTGCGCCCTCGCCCATCACGAAACCATCGCGATCAATGTCATAGGGACGGGATGCGGCAGTGGGATCGTCGTTTCTGGTGGACAACGCCCGCATTGCTGCGAATCCGGCCATGGTGATGGGGTGAATTGCGGCTTCGGTACCACCAGCGATAACGACATCGGCGCGCCCCGTTTGAATCATTCGCGCCGCATAGGAGATCGCCTCAGCGCCTGAGGCGCAAGCGCTCACGGGAGCGTGCACTCCCGCGCGAGCACCAACCTCTAGACCAACAATTGCTGCGGGACCATTTGGCATGATCATGGTGACCATGTGAGGGGAGATTCGTGACGGTCCTCTATCAAGAAGAATGTCGTATGCACCGAGTAACGATGTAATGCCACCGATACCAGTAGCAATAACCGCTCCAAGTCGTTCGGGGTCAACCTCCGGTGAACCTGCCTGAGCCCATGCTTCTCGGGCTGCTACCAGCGCTGCCTGTTGCGAGCGATCCATTCGGCGGGCTTCTACTCGATCGAGTAGTTCAGCGGGGTCAGTGGACATAATTCCTGCGATTTGTGCGGTGTGGTCGGCAACCCAGTCCTCAGGGATTAAGCCAATTCCTGATTGCCCCGCAAGAACGGCCGCCCAGTTGGATTCAACATTGGCTCCGACGGGGGTGATCATGCCCATGCCAGTGATAACGACCTCGCGTGTCATGTCCTGTGGGTGTCCCTTCATGTGGATGTGAATTGCAGCGTGCTGGTGTCAGCTAGCTCAGCCGACACCAGCGCACAACGTAAGGAGCCAATTACCTGTGGTAACGAACTTATTGCCGATTAAGAATTTGCCTGAATGTATGCGACTGCATCGCCGACGGTGCGTAGGTTCTTTGCATCGTCATCGGAAATCTTGACACCCCATTTGTCCTCAGCGGCCATAACTACTTCCACCATGGACAGGGAGTCAACGTCTAGGTCATCGACAAATGCTTTGTCGAGTTGTACATCTTCAACGGGCACCCCGGCTACTTCATTAATGATGGTGGCAAATCCCACCAAAATATCTTCTTGGCTCATTTCTTACTTTCCTTTCGCTGTTTGTCTTCCGAGTGCGTTGTGCACACGGTTCGTGCATTTGGGCTTATCACGGTGTTAAGGGAGGGTGACAACTTGCGCTGCGTACACCAGACCCGCACCAAATCCAATCAGTAAGGCCGTACCGCCGTGTGGTGCCTCACCGTTGTCGAGCATTCTTTCCATGGCCAATGGAATTGAGGCAGCTGATGTATTTCCTGATGTAATGATGTCCCGAGCCACAGGCACGCTTTCCGGCAAATTGATTGCACGCACGAGGGCATCGGTTATTCGATTATTTGCCTGATGCGGAATGAATGCATCTAACTGTTCGGCGGTAATTCCTGCCTTATCAAGAGCCTCGTTGCTCGCTTTGGCCATTTCAGTCACAGCCCAGCGAAACACCTGTTGACCGGCCATGACAACTGTGGGATATCCCAACTCTGGATTGTCCCTGAATGCGACACTCGAAGAAGTCATATTGATGGCATCGATCTGGCTGCCATCGCCACCCCAGACGACAGGAGCAATTCCAGGTGTGTCGCTTGGGCCAATCACGACGGCACCTGCACCATCAGCGAACAAGAATGCGGTTCCTCGATCGTGTTTGTCCACAAGATCCGTCAATTTCTCGACGCCGATCACGAGGACGTAGCGCGCACTGCCTCCGCGAACCAAATCCGAGGCGATTGCAACGCCGTAGCAAAAACCTGCACATGCTGCTGAGATGTCCATTGCGGGAGCGCCACGGGCACCAATGCGTTCACCTATTTCCACGGCAGCCGAGGGAGTCGGGTAAGGATGGCTCACGGTCGCCACCAGAATCATGCCGATATCCGAGGCAGAAATTCCAGCGGATGAGATTGCATTCAATGCAGCAGTAGTTGCCATGCTTACGACGGTGTCCTCGTCAGAGGCATGGCGTCTTTCCGTGATGCCAGAACGCTCACGGATCCATTCGTCTGTCGAGTCGATCCATTCACAGACCTCTGCATTAGTAACAATGCGTGAGGGCCGGTATGTACCTACCGAAATAATTCGTGCGTGGGGTGAGCCGGTGGTGCTCGCGAGTTCAACTGGCACTGAGTATTCCGTTTCTCTGTGGTGACAAATTTGGTGTGTGGTGATGATTTATGTATCCGAGGACAATGGATGCAGTCGAAGGAGCGGCTGTCCAGGTGCAACGGGATCGCCATCTTGCGCGAGCCACTCGATAATTGTTCCACCGTGTGGGGCTGTCACAGGAAATTGGTCACGCAAAGTGGTGATTGCACCGATGTGCGTGTGAGCAGGAATGTGGTCACCTTCAACAAACTGTTGATCTCCCAAGGTGAAGGTTCCCTTTGCGGGAGAGATCACCAATCGCCACGTGGGTGTGGTCTCGATCACGGAATGCACCCCATGCTTTTCAATCAGTCTCCAGGCGGCGGGTAGGTCATCGGGGGCTTTTAGCGCCAGGGTTTCGACGCCGGGCATGGCTCTTTTTGCCAGGTTTGTCAGTGTGCCCGCTGGAGGAATTTCAATCATGGCGGTCACGCCAAGATCAAGCATGGTGCGCATGCATAGATCCCAGCGGACAGGCTGTGACACTTGTTGGACCAGTCGTCTGACCACAACGCGCCCGTCGTGAATTACCTGACCATCGGTGTTGGAAATCAATCGAATCCGTGGATCGTGGGTGCTGAGGGAGTTGCTGATACGACCTAAATGAGTCGTGGCGGAGGCCATGTGTTCTGTATGAAACGCACCGGCCACCTCCAGTGGGCGCACTCGCGCGCCATCGGGTGCAACAAACGATTCCAATTGTGAAAGCGTTCCAGCCACGACTATTTGGCCTGCACCGTTCATATTCGCTGCAGTGAGTCCAACTTCTTGGGCTGCGATCACTACGTCTCCAGGGTCGCCGCCAAGTACCGCGCTCATTCCAGTGGGGGATAGAGCAGAAGCTTTTGCCATGGCATTACCGCGTTCTCGCACAAAAACCATGGCCTGTTCAGCGGTGAGTACTCCTGCGCCAACGGCAGCGGTGATCTCTCCTACTGAATGTCCTGCGGCTGCACCTATTGCCGCATATGCGGCAGACGGATGCGGGAAGAGACTTAAGAGTGTGACCAAGCCTGCACCAACAATTAAGGGCTGGGCAATTGCGGTATCGCGAATGGTGTCGGCATCAGAGATGGTGCCATGGGTAATGAGGTCGATGCCGCTGACCAGCGACAGCCACTCCAGGCGTTCGGCAACTCCGGGGACATCGAGCCATGGGGTGAGGAAGCCAGGGGTTTGCGCACCTTGGCCGGGCGCCACTACTACAAGCACGTGGTAAGCCTTCCGTAGGAATCCCCCATATTTGGGGTGGAATCAACCAATGAAATCCCGAATTCTTTGTAGGAAACCTACAATACGAGCGTGTTATGGCAGTGCTGAGCGTCCCAGAACAATAGAAATCCTTATGGCAAAAGCTTCGCGCGAGTTCGTGAGGTCGCATCCCGTGAGATCGGCAATTCTCTTTATTCGGTATCGAACAGTATTCGGGTGAACGAAGAGAGAGCGCCCAGTAGCTTCCAGTGACTGTGAGTTATCCAAATACGCAATGGCTGTGTCTAGGAGTGCCGGGTCGCCAGCCAAGGGGAGATAAATCAGCTCGATGAGCTCCTCTTTGGCGGTTGGGTCACCGAGAACGGCCCGCTCGGGGAGCAACTCGGAGACATGAATTGGTCTCGGAGACTTGGAGCTGGAAATCATGGAGCTGGAAATCATGGAGCCTGCAGCTCGAAATGCCGAGGCACACGACTGTGCCGCCGCCCCTATCTCGCTGAGCCCGATCACAGTATCGCTGACTACAACTGCGCCAGGCCCAAAAAAGGGCGTGATGAGTCGAGGCGTTTTATGCGAGTCAAGTCCAGCTCCACCGATAACAGCAAACATAACTGTCCCTTGAATACCTGTGAGTAAATCTAGTGAATGATTCACTGCTGCTCGTCGCATGACGGACAACGCAGCTTCGGCATCGACTTCGGGTGGTGAGCCAGCCATGACGAGTAGTGACCCAGTGGTAGACCAGCCCAATGCACTGGCCTGACTCAATATTTCATCGGTTGCGCTGT
The DNA here is from genome assembly GCA_964628015.1 of uncultured Aquiluna sp. Classification (GTDB taxonomy): domain Bacteria; phylum Actinomycetota; class Actinomycetes; order S36-B12; family S36-B12; genus UBA4592. The sequence goes on from CAZVLV010000061.1 coordinate 6,467, forward strand.
TGCGCATAAATGCGTCAATAATCAGAGCTTCAAGACGGGCATCCCAAGCACCGCGTGCCTCGGCAGCGCGGGCGTACACCTCAGCCGCAGAGAAAGCGATCTCACGAGAATATCGAAGTACTGCTTCGCGAAATTGTTGTTGCTCATGTTGCGGAATAAATGAGTCAACGGATTTTTCTACGACATCAATAGTGGTTCTCACTAAGGCTACGGTTTGCTCGAAAGTAACAGCCCGAGTCAGTTCCCGGGGTGCTGCCCCGAAGACATCCGATGTCAGGGCAATGTTTCTGTCAGGGTGTGAATTCCAATCGATGAAGGCCTGGATACCTGCTTGAGCAACCTGACCTACCCATGAACGTTCTTGTGCACCTAACTCGCGGTACCACGGCAACGTCTGCTCCATGGTGTTGGCGACGGCGGTGGCCAAAGCGCCAGAAGCCTCAGAGAGTCGTGAATTTACCGAGGCGTTGCTCATGGGAACACTTTATGAATTATCTTCACTAACCCACATTCACGCCGATAATGCTGCCAACTAAATATGTCACGCCAGCAGCACCTGCACCCCACAAAAGTTGACGCATGGCACTAAAGACGATTCCCCGACCCGAGAATTTTCCGACGAGTCCGCCGACGATACACAACGCAATGACGGCAGCCGCGATTGCTGTCACAAAGGCAGCAGTTCCACTGAGCAAGGCGTAAGGAATAACGGCCACGCTTGCGCCAATGGCAAAAGCTGTAAAACTCGATAGTGCAACTTTGGTGGGACTGCCGAGTTCATCAGGATCCAGGCCAAGTTCTTCTCGCACGAGAGTGTCGAGTGCTGTATTGGGATTGGACATTATTTGTGCGGCAACCCGGGCGGCGTCTTCTTTGGACAGACCTTTAGCTCGATAAATTAACTCGAGTTCCTTCTGTTCTTCTTCAGGCTTCTCGCGTAATTCCTGAGCTTCCATCTCGATCTCACGGGAAAACAGGTCGCGTTGACTAGCAACGCTTACATACTCACCGGCGGCCATGGAAAAGGCTCCGGCAAGGAGTCCCGCAAGCCCAGCAAAGAGAACGGTGCTGTTGTCTATTGCACCAGAAACACTCGCTCCCGCAAATCCCATGACTAGAGCAGTGTTTGACACAAGGCCATCTGAGATACCGAAAACTGCTGCGCGAACAGATCCTGATTTGTCAACTTTGTGCCATGGCTCCATGCCGCCATTGGCGTCTGATGCGGCGCGGTGATCTACCGTTCGGTAATTGGGTTGTGCATCGGAATTGGCAAGCATCTGCTGAAAAACCTTGGCATGTTCCCGTTCGTCGGTCGGCATAGATTCGAGTGCTTCAGGC
>CAZVLV010000062.1:0-7705 GCA_964628015.1 uncultured Aquiluna sp.
CCTGGTGCACATTGCCGGAACCATCGGTGACGGACTTAATGGGTCCGTGTGCATTGATCTCGGTGACATCGTTAGTCACGATCTCTGCGCCGAAACGCACTGCTTGAGCCCGCATGTTTTCCATGAGTTGCGGACCCATAATCCCTTCTTCAAATCCGGGGAAGTTCTCCACCTCGGTGGTGTTCATCAGGGCGCCACCGGCGGTGACCGCTCCCTCAAAAACAAGGGGGTGTAGTTGCGCGCGTGCGGCGTACACCGCGGCGGTGTAACCGGCAGGACCAGAACCAATGATTATTACGTTACGGATGTCACTCACAGAAGATCACAGCTTTCACTTGATGCACCTAGGACTCTGCCGAGGTTGATTGGCTTCGTGTAAGCCCAGTCTACGCGCCTGCACTTAGTGTTACAGAGGGGCTGATTATGGGGATTCAGTTCAAGGGATTCAGTTCAAGGAATATGTGATGTGGGAGTACACATCAAATGGCACAGTTCCACAACCCGGCCCAACAACCCAAATATCAAGGAAGCTTAAGTACCTGTCGCTATTCAAAATTGCCTGACCAACGGCAAAGCGCTCACCATTGGGGGGAACGGAATCCATTCCTTTAACCATGGCGAAAGGAATAATCACGATTCCTGCTTCCTTGCCCATGTAAGTACCTTGATCGACCAGTAATGCCTGTGAGGTTTCCGACTTGGTCAACTCCGTGATGCAATCACGTAAAGTCGACTCACTTTGCATCATTCCACTGGGTGCACTCATAGACATTTTTTGTACGGGGACCCGGAAGTAGTCCACAGGGGACTTCACCCCCACTTTGTTCAGGGCCCGGGTGACCGTCTGGGTCAAATTCTGCGGGCTGTAGTCCTCTCCACTGGCGGTGACCGTCACGGCAGGGGGAACAAACCCGGCTTGCACCACCTGGGGCGCTGATTCGGCCACTGGTTGGGAATCAGAACCTGAGTCAGAGCCCGAATCAGTGCCCGAATCAGTGCCCGAACCTGCTAACCCAGGGGCCTCCGCCATGACCGTACCCGAATCTGAACTCTGGTCGCTATTGAGAATGTTTGCGCCGATACCCACGGCAAGGAGAGTGACACTGGCAGCCACCAATCCACCAACCCACTTGGTGCCCAAGCGGCGTTGTCGGTGCGCGGCCAGATCTGTGACTTCATGGGCAGATTCCAGAGAAAGTGCGGTCTGGATTTGCTCCCACACCCCTTCCGGCATGGAGGTGATTGGCTCAGCATCGAGAAATTGGGAATAGGAACTCAGGGCATCGCGAACGAGTGGGTGATCTTCAGGGAACAGTGACTCGGGATCTTGGGGAAGATCGGGGTCATAATTATTGGTTGCCATGCTCGGGAGCTCCTCCTCTCGACCTTGTGACGGTAGTTGCGGGGTCTTGGTTCCGCAGATAGGAAAGTCGTTCTGCCAATTTCGCTCGACCCCGACTACTTCGGCTCTTTACCGTGCCGGCAGGGCAGTCAAGTTCGACCGCGGCATCTTCGATCGAATAACCCTCAATGTCAATAAGGACCACCGCATCGCGCTGGTCTTGGGGTAGTTCGGCAAGGGCCGCCGAGATTTCCATCATGGTCTCCCGCTCGGAAATATGGTCTCTGCTCTCAGGGATCTCCACCGAACTGTTGTCATAGTGATCCGGAAGGGTTGTGGTGGGGCGAACCGATTTACGCCGGAGCCGATCCAAACTCGCATTGACCACAATCCGGTGCAACCAGGTGGTCACCGCGGCATCTCCCCGATACTGCTCAGCCCGCCGATATGCCGAGATAAGGGCATCTTGGAGGGCATCAGATGCTTCTTCGGGATCATTGGTGGTTCGAAGCGCCACCGACCACAGCCGATCCTTATGCCTGGAGATCAGGACATTGAAAGCCTGGGGATCATTCTTAATGTGCGCAGCCAAAAGTTCACGATCGGTGAGCTCGTGAAGGTGAGTGTCCGGCACCCGTCAAGCCTAATGATCTCGAGTGGCGAGGGGTCGTCATGACCGGCTAATTCTGCTCGAGGCCACCTTGCCCTGAATCATCAGGAATAGTCCCCAGCACGGTGATATTGCTAATCCCCCCGCGGTAAGCCTCCGAATCCTCGGTGAGCGGCAGCCCGGTGAGCCACACCAAGACATAACGGCCGGTCACAGGTCGAGGAGCGCGCAACTCAATATTTGGCCCGGCATTGTCAATGGCCACCAACTTTGTCCATAAATCTGGATCTGCTTGAAGTTCCTCCGAGACCCGAACTTGAACGTCGGTTCCGTAGCCCACCAAGCCCAGGGAGACACCCTGCACAGACGCGGTCTCGCCCAGATCAACGATGACACCAACGCCACCTTTTTTACCCACGTTTCGGGTGGGGTACTTCTTGGTCTGCCAGGCGCTCACCAGATCACCATCAATTGCCAATGGTGCGAGTTTCTCGCGCTCAGTTCCAGACAGTCCCTGATCACCACCCAAAAGATCCTTGCCTCGGGGATCAAATGAACGTGCACTCACAATGGGCAGTGAACCCTCCGAATCACCCACTTCAATTTCCACATAAGGAGTGGCGGGCGAAGTCAGAATTTCCAGTGCCTGTTCCTGGGTGAGACCACTCGTCCCCGGAGCAGGTCCGCTGGCGTCACTATTTCTCGGCGAACTCAACAGTGACACACCCGTGATGAGTAACACCACAACGACAGCTATGGCAATGAGTGCCGCGACTGCTCGGGCAACATAGGTGCTCGGGGTATTTGGCGTTGACATCACCGGACCACGCACGGTTGTGGTGCTTATGGGAGCGACATAGTCTCGGGCCGATGCAACGGCATTTGCAAAACCCAATGAATCTTGAATCCGTGTGACACCGCGCGTCCGGTGCACACCCGAGACACTGCGACTGACGACATCGTCTACGCCGCGCGGAACACTGGCACGAATACTGGAAGGTAAAGGAACGTTCTTTCCAGTTTTCGGTGTAAATGGGACACGGAGGGGTTCGGGTGGTGACTTAGTATTCACCGGGTACGGCCATAAGCCGGTGGTGAAGCAGTACAACAGAGATCCCAGGCCATCGACATCATTCTTTGTAGAGTCATCAGAACTGTCGCGAACAAAAAGTGGACCAAAAAGTGCGTGATCGACTGCTAATCCGCGCACCGCAATTTCATGTGATTCATTGAGGAACACGCAACTTGGGCGTAAGCGACCGTGTTCAAGATTCACTTTGAGTGCCGAGTTCAGTGCCCACGCCACATTCGCCACGTGCTCAAGGGATTCTTCTGCGCCAAATGGTTCACCCTCACGCTGCTCGAGTGCGGTGTCTAGCGGTACACCTGTCGACCACTCACTGATTACTGCTGTATAGGCGGGGTCTTCAAAAGTTGCGCCGATGCTCAGAACATCGAGAAGACGCAGGAGCCGTCGATCTTCTGCACGAGCGGCAGCCTGGGCAGCGCCAAGCACCGCGGAGATGCGGGAGTCATCTGAACGAATGAGCCGGATCGATACCGACCTTTCCAAAATTTCATCGCGCCCTCGCCATAGTTGCACGGTGAACTGACCAGATTCCGTGGGTGCGTGCTCACTGATTAATTCCAGAAGCGTGTAACGACCTAATGTTGTACCACTACTTATCATGAGTGCACCCTGCGATTAAATCTTTGGGCAATAACACGTTGCGCAACCCCTATTTCACGAACTCGAAGAACCCATGCAGCAATCACGTACGTGACAAGACCAATAAGGCTGATAACAATTAAACGAATCAGCACAATTCCCTTGTCAGAATAATTGATGCTCTCACCCATTCCGATGAATACGTTGTTGAACTGCCTCGATGCAATAAGCATGACCCCTACGGCAACGACACCCGCAAGAAACATGCGAGTAATTGACCACAGTGTGCGCCCCGACTCCATTCCTTTCACCTTGCGAGCAAGGATCACCCATGCAATGACTAATCCCACCCAGTAGGAGATGGAATAACACAGAGCAATGAAGGCGATTTGCATGCCGCCACCTTGAACAGAACTGAACAGCGGAACCAGGATGACAAGAAGAACCACAGAGAAGATTACGGTAATGATGAATGGTGTGCGGGTGTCTTCAAGAGCGTAGTAGCCACGAAGAAGTACATAGAAAAGCGTGAATGGCACAAGACCCAGCATGAAAATTGAGATAACGAAACCAAGAAGTTCAGCCTGTTCTGTTGTGGCAGCGCCGTAACCAAAAAGGAGAACCGCAATTCCAATTCCAGCAACGAACAAAACGGCGGTAATGGGAATAACAAAGAATGAGACAAGTCGCATGGCACCGGAGACATCGCGGCCCACCTGCGAAAGTTTTCCGGCATGTGCAACTCGACTGAGTGCCGGTAACAGTGCGGTGACAATCGACACAGTAATCACACTGTGCGGCAGCATGAACACCAAATGCGCCTTTTGATAGGTGGTTAAACCAGCCGCAACTTCCCCTGCGGCCGCGGCGTTCACGTTGGCTTGGGTGGCCAAACGGGTAATCACCAGGTAAGTCAATTGGTTAACCAACACCAACCCGATGGTCCACATGGCCAAAGTGCCAGCTTTGCCCAGGCCATGGCCGCGCCAATCGAATCGAGGCCGCCACATGTACCCGGCCTTACTGAGCACAGGCAACAAAATGAGTGCCTGAGCAACAACACCCAAGGTGGTACCGATTCCAAGGAGAAGTACTTGATCGGTGGTCAGGTTGCCATCAGCTGCAGCAGATGTTCCGGCAATAGCAATAAAGAGAAGGAAGGTGGCAATTGCAACCACGTTATTTGCAATCGGCGCAAACATGGGGGCGCCAAACTTGCCACGGGAGTTGAGTACCTGGCTCAACATTGCATACACACCATAAAAGAAGATCTGCGGTAAACACAGTCGCGCAAAGGCAACCGCAAGATCAAATTCTTTTTGTGGGTAATCACTCGGGGTGTACAAATCCACAATCAACGGTGCGAGAACAACCGCCAGCACGGAAAGAATCAGAAGTGCAATTCCGGTCAACGTGATAAGTCGGTCCGCATACGCTTTGCCATCGTCTGAGTCCTCTTGCATTTTCCGTACCAACTGCGGAATAAAGACGGCATTAAGTGCCCCACCGATAACCAAAATATAAATCATTGTGGGTAATGAGTTACCGAGTGAGAATGCGTCAGAGACTAGGAAGAACCCCAATGCCGCTGTCATGGTGATATCACGCAACACACCTGTGATCCGCGAAGTCACGGTGCCTGCGGCCATGATGGCGCTGGGCTTTACGAGAGAACGCTCAGACATTGCGCCCCCCTGTTGTGGCCTTATGAATTCTTCGAGTAATCCCTACGACCACGAAAATCACAATGGCGATGAATGCCGCAGCGATAACCCATGCCGCGGCTTGAGCGTATGCGGTTGACTCCAATTGAATCTGTGCGGGATCACCGAAATCTTGGCCATCGGGGGTCAGCAGTTGTACCCCGGTGTTTAGGGTGCGCCCGCCGACAACCTGGGCATTAAGTTCCACACTCACTTTTTTACCGGGCTCAATAGTGATGCCATACATCGGTTCACTAATCAAACGTGCCGCTGGCACGCCACGAAGCTGAACCCCCACCGTCACCGCACGATCTAAATCATTGGCGATCGTGACTGGTACAAGTCCCTCTTCACCAGAGAGTGTGATTGTCCCTGATGACAGTGCGTACACCTGACTCGTTTGTTCTGTGAGCCCGACACGAACACTTCGCAGGAGTTCAAGGCCAGTTTGCGGCTCATCGCGCCACGCAGAAGACTCGGTTCGAATGATTGCTTCAGCATATGCATCAGAAAAGCCAGTGGGATTGTCGAGGATCGCAGTCAGTGAGGCTAATTGCGTGGACACCCGTTGCACCTGGCTCAAGTACTCCTGCGTAATTTCCGATTCCTTGGCCTGGGGTCCGTATCCACCGCGTTCCCGAGCTGTAGTTGTTGCACCTTCTGCCAGTAAGTCTGTCAATGTCCCACTCGTGAGCCACGGAGCTGTGGATGTTGCTTCCAGCAACTCACTCAAAGCGGTGCCATTGGGATTCCATCTGACATTTGCGGTGCCCGCAACCATGAACCGGGAAGGTGCATCGGTGGGAACCAACTGACTTGCCAACAGGGTTTCGGCAAGAAAACGCTGTCGCATGTCAATTGATTGTGAGCGGGAACTCTGCGGCAATCCCAGTGTCGTGGTCAGCCTGTTGTCCATCAACACGGCATTCATGCCACCGAATGTGGTTCTTACGACACCGAGACCCGTGCTAGGAATCTCTGTGTCACTAGGCGGCAGCGCATTGGAATTGAGGATGACCGTGCGCACACCTGCTGAAGCGAGGACATCGCCGGTCTTCTTATTCAATCTGCCAAATGGCGCCCAGTACACGGTGCCGCTCACACTTTTTTCCAGAATGGTGGAAGCAATTCCAGGTGCCATGGTTGTAGATCGCACCACGTCCACATCCATACCCGCACGTTCCAATGCACTGGCATCAACATCTGCATACGGCATGACCCGAAGTGGTAGTCGATCAGCAACAGCTTTACTTCTGCGCGGTGTCGCTGCTACGAGCGCGGAGTTCAAGCGGGAGAGCCAATCACTCGCACTCTCGGAAAGATCTCCCACAACGACAGGGGGTGTTTCTACTCCCTCAGAATCGTTACCCTGGAAATCGTTATCCGGCGAACCTTGTACCCGCACCTGATACCCCGAAGCAATATCTGATGCTGATTGAAGTAATTCAGGATCTGCTATCCAACTGATTTTCCCGGGATTGCGTGCACCAATTGTCAAGAGATTGTCCAGCCGCCCGCCGGGTGCCAGCGAGCGTGGTGTGCTTTCGTTGAGGAGCACGCCATTGGCCTGCCGTGCGGGATAGTCGGCAAGTGGCCACAGCCACACAAGTGAAATGGGATCGATCTCATTTGTTACCCAGGGCAGAAAGGTACGGAGCCCACCAATGCGGGTGAGGCCAGATTCACCAGCGGATGCACCAAGGACTTCCACCATGATGCTGTAGACACCATCTTTGCCCAGTGGGAGCGAATCAAATGGCTCTTGAATGAGGAAGGATTTTTCGTCCCCCGCACGAAGCGGCCCAGCGACTTCCACCAAAGTTCTATCCAAGAAGTAGTCGATCGGATCAGTCTCCGGAACAAGAGCTAACTGCGCAACCTCTGTGATGGCGGATCGGGAGGACAATGGACTGGCAGAGATTCCAAGACGAACAGAGACCCGTTCAATAGAGGAACCAGAAGTATTGACCAATCTCCCGGAAATTCGAAGGGTGTCACCGCTGGAAGGGACTACGGGGGTGAGTCGATCGAGAACCACAGTGACTTGGGAGCCCAGTGGATCAGCTCGAACAACAGATTGGTCAAGCACGGAGAGAAGTGGGGTGATCATGAGCGTCATGACTAGACCGGTGAGCAGAATCCGCATTCTGCTGCGTGGTGTCGCCATATGGTGAGGATAAACCGCGAAGGTGGTTATCCTTGGTTGCCGTGTCCACTTCCCCACAACGCACCGCGATCGAGAACCTCGCGCCCGTTGCGGATTTACTCAATGAACTTGGTGAACGGTTTAACGCTGCAGGTCATCAATTAGCACTGGTGGGTGGTCCAGTTCGCGATGCACTCCTGGGTCGAATCACTGATTTATCAGACCTGGACTTCAC
>CAZVLV010000063.1:0-7700 GCA_964628015.1 uncultured Aquiluna sp.
TATCAATGTCATCAAGGGTTGCATAGTTTTCCGAAGCCATGGTGATGGCGTTGTTTAGATAAGGGAAGAGAAGTGCATTCACAATGAAGCCCGCTCTGTCTGAGCATTGCACGGGAACCTTGCCTACACTCTTAATGAGATCCGTGCACTCCGCGACGATGAATGGGTCAGAGACCACAGTGCTCACCATCTCAACAAGCTTCATGATTGCTGCAGGATTAAAGAAGTGAATACCGAGAAACTTCTCGGGACGACGAGTCTGGGCGGCCAGTTCGATGACCGACAAACTCGAAGTTGTCGTAGCAAAGACAACATGATCAGGCATAACCTGATCGAGTTCACGAAAAACGGCAGCCTTGGTGTCGAAGTCCTCAGCAATAGCTTCGATCACTAGATCTGCATTCACAGTAGACATGTTTTCAGTGGTACGAATATTGCCGAGATAACCCTCAAGTGTCTCTGGAGTTATCTTGCCCTTCTCCACTAGCTTCTGCCATGACTTAGTAAGACCAGCGACTGCAGCCGCTGATTTCTCCGGGCTCCTAGTAACTAATGTGACCGGTACACCTGCGCTGGCAAAAACTGATGCAATTCCAGTTGCCATGGTGCCAGAACCAATCACTCCAACAGATGTAAACCTACCTGAGCCTGAACTTTCGATCAGGGATGGAGTGAATGGATCCGCAACGACATTCGGTGAATTAATGGATTCGTATGAATAAAAGCCTCGGCCAGATTTACGGCCCAATAATCCTGCCGCCACCATCTGCTTGAGAAGAGCATTAGGCGCGTGTAAGCGATCTCTGCCTTGTCGATACATGGTGTCCAAAATTTGAAGGGATGTGTCCAATCCAATGAGATCAAGAAGTGCCAAGGGCCCCATGGGGAGACCACACCCCAATTTCATGGCGTTATCAATATCTTCGCGGGATGCATACTTCTGTTCGTACATGGCAACTGCCTGATTGAGATAGCCAAATAGCAAGGCATTTGCAATGAAGCCTGCTCGATCGGTGACTACAACTGGCTCTTTGCCCAACGACACAGCAAATTCCCGAGCTATCTGCACAACGTCAGGATCGGTGGTGACGGTGTGAATGATTTCCACAAACTTCTGCACCGTTGCGGGATTGAAGAAATGCATGCCTAATACTCGACTTGGCCTCCCCGTCGACACAGAAATATCCGTCACAGAGAGTGCCGAAGTATTTGTCGCAATTATTGCGTGAGGTGCCAATATCTGATCGAGTTCGGCAAATACCTTTCGCTTTGATTCCAAATCTTCGTTTATTGCTTCTATGACAATGTCGCAGTTTGCAAGATCAGCCAATTGGGTGGTGAAGGACATGCGACCATTGACACTCACAATGTCATCCTCGGTGAGCTTGCCGCGGGCCAGCCCTCGATCCATGGATTCCTTCACTCGACTGGCGGCTTTGGTCACCCCTGTTTCAGTGAGATCAACTCCAATGACGAAGTACCCATTGCGAGCAACGACTTCCATAAGACCAGAACCCATGGTTCCCAGCCCCACAACTCCGATACGCGTGATTTCCATTTCGCCGCCCGCTTCCTGCTTGTCCACGTATGTTCTATTTCCTTGAGATTCATTATTGGCTGTCTCATGATTATGAAATTGTGTTCGCGTTACTTCCGTCTACATTAAAAAAGTCGAAGCGAGATGTCGTCCGTCCCCTTGAGAGCTTCATAATCCAAAGTGACACAACTGATCCCACGATCTAGTGCCAGAGTTCGTGCTTGGGGCTTGATCTCCTGTGCAGCAAAAACTCCTTTGACAGGAGCAATCAGTGGGTCCCGATTAAGTAACTCTAAATATCTGGTGAGTTGCTCCACACCATCGATTTCGCCCCTGCGCTTGATTTCCACTGCGACAGTCTCACCCTGAGGGCTTTTACACAGAATGTCTACCGGACCAATTGCTGTGGGATATTCGCGCCGAACCAATGTATAGCCATCTCCGAGGGGGGCCAGATTCTCGGCGAGCAATTGTTGTAAATGAGCTTCGACACCGTCCTTTATCAATCCCGGGTCAGTGCCAAGTTCATGTGCCTGATCGCTGTGTATTTCGTGCACCTCAATGGTAAGAGTCTCCCCCGCCTTATTGGTCACCACGAACTCTGATAGTTCCACGTTTTCACGGACTGCACACGGTGGACTCATCCAATTAAGTGGCTTGTAGGAACCGCCATCGGAGTGGATGAGCACAGAGCCATCGGACTTAAACATGATGAGCCTGGTAGCACGCGGCAGGTGGGCATTAAGGCGACCTACATAGGTGACTGTGCACTCAGCAACAATGAGTCTCATGATTCCAACAACGCCACAATCTCAGACATGATTGCGGTTGTATCAAAGTTCTTGGGCGTGAAAACGGCCCGCACACCTTGTTCACTGAGCCACTCAGCATCTTCGTCAGGGATGATGCCACCAACAACAACCGGTATTTCAGCAACACCTGCGGCGTCCAGTCCCATTAAGACTTGAGACACAAGGGTCCGGTGCGAGCCAGACAGGATTGAGAGCCCAATGACATCGACATCTTCGGCAACCGCAGCGGAAACTATCTCTTCTGGCCTTAAACGAATGCCTTGGTAAATCACTTCAAATCCGCAATCCCTGGCGCGGACCGCTATTTGCTCGGCGCCATTGGAGTGTCCGTCAAGCCCTGGTTTGCCGATCAGCATCCGAAGTGGCGCGCCTCGTTTCTCAGAAAGGGCATGAACACGCTCACGAACACTTCGAATAGCGTCTGTCTCGGTGAATATTGATTCGATCACACCGGTGGGCGCTCGATACTCACCATAGATGTCACGCAGAGCCTGCGCCCACTCCCCCGTTGTTACACCAGCCTTGGCAGCCTCCACGCTCGCTGGTACGAGATTCTCGCCAGCCTTGGCAGCACGTACTAATTCAGTCAGAGTGCTTGCAACGCGCTTCGCATCTCGATCCATTTTCCATTTCTGGATGTCCTGAATTCGCTCACCCTCTACTGATTCATCCACCACAAAGATATTGGATTCCACGGAATCCAGCAACGGGCTCACTTCTGTTGTCGTATGAATGTTGACCCCCACTATGGGAAGTTCACCAGATTCAATAGCTGATCGACGAATTGCATGCGATGCAACCAAGGAGCTCTTCAAGTAGCCTGACTCGAGTGTGGCAACGGCTCCACCCAACTCTTCAATGCGTTCAAATTCCGCCTGAATCGCGGACATGAGTTCTTGCACTTTGTTCTCAATAACCAATGAGCCTGCGAATATGTCTTCGTATTCGAGGATGTCACTCTCCAAGGCAAGTACTTGCTGCATGCGGAGTGACCACTGCTGATCCCAGGGTCGCGGCAATCCCATGGCCTCGTTCCAGGCTGGTAATTGCACCGCACGAGCACGAGCATCTTTGGACAAAGTTACTGCCAGCATTTCGAGCATAATTCGCTGAACATTATTCTCTGGTTGCTCTTCGGTAAGGCCCAGCGAATTGACTTGAACTCCATAACGGAATCTCCGAGACTTTGGATCCGTAACTCCATAGCGCTCCACAAGGAGTTGGTCCCACAATCGACCAAAGGCTTTCATCTTGCACATTTCTTCAATGAATCGGACACCAGAGTTCACAAAGAAGGAAATCCGAGAGACCACCCGGTCAAATTCAACATCTGTTTTGGATTTTGCCGAATCCAAAACGGCCACCGCGGTGCTCAACGCAAAGGCAACTTCTTGGACCGGAGTGGCGCCAGCCTCTTGTAGGTGATAACTACATATATTGATGGGATTCCACTTTGGCGTGTTTTCTACCGAGAATGCCACCAAGTCGGTGGCCAATGACAATGACGGCGCCGGCGGAAACACGTAGGTTCCCCTCGACAGATACTCCTTAATGATGTCATTTTGAGTGGTACCCGAAAGCTTGGAGCGATCCACTCCCTGTTCGTCCGCAACCGCGATGTACAAGGCATAAAGCCACACTGCGGTTGCATTGATTGTCATCGAAGTGTTCATGGTGCCTAGATCAATGGAGTCAAAAAGTTGACGCATGTCTGCAATCGAAGCGACCGAAACTCCGACTTTGCCCACCTCGCCACGCGCCATGGGGTCGTCCGGGTCATAGCCCGTTTGCGTGGGCAGATCAAATGCCACAGACAGACCAGTTTGACCCTTGGCCAAATTTCGCCTAAAGAGGGCATTGGATTCTTTCGCGGTCGAATGCCCCGCATAGGTACGCATAATCCAGGGTGAATCGGCCACGTGGGCAGGGTAGCGAACCTCGCCTGCCTCAGAGGGAGTTGCGGGGAAAAAGTCGCGTAGATCACGTTTCCACGGCACCATATGGTCGTGCAAATCACCAACAGTTTCTCCTACGTCTTTGGGCCGATCGTGGCTCTCATCGGAGTGGGCCTGATGGTGCTTGTATTGCGGTGGGCCTACTCCCGCGGATCCTCGGTCGTTGCCGCGCCGGCTCGCCCTGGCAGGGAAGACGAGTATGGGCTGCTCGTTTGTGTGGCGAGTCCTAGTGATTACATTCAAGGGGAGATCCTCAGGCGAACTCTCGAAGATCAAGGAATCAAAGCAAATCTTTCCCAGACTTTAGATGGCCCCAAAGTCCTGGTGTGGCCAGCGGATGAAGACCGCGCGCTACGTCTCTTGCGCTAAATAAACACGCGCAGGAGCACTCACTCGGAGTAACGGGAAATTTCGGCACCCAGCGATCGAAGGACATCGACAAAACCTGCGTATCCGCGATCAATATGACTTACCCCGTAAACAGTTGTCTCCCCCTTGGCCACCAATCCCGCCAAAACCAATCCGGCACCAGCCCTGATATCCGTGGCCTCAACAGGTGCCCCCGATAGTTCAGATTTACCGCGTATGAGTGCATGGTGTCCATCGGTGCGAACTTCCGCACCGAGTCGAGCAAGTTCCTGTACGAATCTAAACCTGGCTTCGAATAGATTCTCGGTCACGAGTGCCGCTCCACTTGCGATCGCATTCATAGCAATGAATTGGGGTTGCAAATCTGTAGGGAATCCCGGGTATGGAAGCGTCACAATATCGACAGATGTTGGACGATCGGACATGCTGACGGTGAATTCCTGTTCGCCAGTTGAGACGGTGGCACCTGCCGCCATTAACTTTTCTAGTGGCACTTCTAAATGTTTCGGGGAAACACCCACAACTGTGATTCGGCCACGGGTCATGGCAGCGGCAACGGCCCACGTTCCAGCGACAATGCGGTCGGAAACAACTCGATGCTCAACAGGATGCAATGTTTCAACACCTTGAATGGTCAGCGTAGATGTAGTGATCCCTTCGATGTGCGCCCCCATCTGGACCAACATGTGACAGATATCAACTATCTCCGGTTCGCGTGCCACATTCTCGAGAACAGTTTCACCTTGGGCAGTCACCGCGGCCATCAAAAGCGTCTCTGTTGCGCCCACACTAGGAAACTCGAGAACTATGTGAGCACCTCGAAGCTGATGCGATTCAGCAAGTAGATACCCATGCTCGTTATGCACTTGTGCGCCTAATTTTCGAAGGCCTTCTACATGCATATCCAGGCCCCGTGACCCAATATTGTCTCCCCCCGGGACGGCAACATCGGCCGCACCGCAGCGTGCAACAAGTGGCCCCAGAACACAAATGGAAGCTCGCATTTTCCTGACAAGGTCGTAGTCAGCACGATGATCTGGACTTACCGGGACTGTTATAGATACTCGGTCCCCGTTGTGATCCACGTCGCAACCCAACCTGCGCAACAGCTCAGCCATGATGGTGACATCTTCAATATTTGGAACATTTGTCAGGATCGATGTTCCGGGAGCAAGTAGTGTGGCCGCCATCAACTTAAGGACCGAATTCTTGGCACCTGGAACCGATACCGTTCCTTCTAGCTTGGCACCGCCCGATACTCGGAAAACATCCACCTGCGCATCGTAGGTGAGCCAAAGGGTCCAATTGCCGATAGAGTCCATTTATGGTCAATCTCACCCGCATTTACACAGGCACTGGCGACGATGGCACAACATCCTTAGGTGACATGTCGCGGACAGGCAAGAATGATCCACGCCTGCGCGCCTATGCCGATGTAGACGAAGCCAACTGCACTATTGGGCTCGCGCTGAGCGTCTGTGATCTTGGACCAGAAGTATCGGAACTCCTCCTCGGAGTCCAAAATGATCTCTTCGATGTGGGTGCCGACCTGTGCACTCCGGTTCGAGATGAAGAAACACATGCTTTGAGGGTTGATGATTCTTACATTGAAAAACTTGAAGCGGCCTGTGATGCTTTCAATGAACAACTGGAGCCGCTGAGGTCTTTTGTACTGCCCGGCGGAACGTCTGCTTCTGCACACCTACATGTTGCACGCACGGTTGTGCGCCGAGCGGAACGATCGACATGGGCTGCCCTTGATGCCTATCACGGTGGAATGAACCCGTTGGCAGCTACCTATTTGAATCGCCTGAGTGACTTACTGTTCATCCTCGCTCGAGTCGCGAACAAGGATTCAGGTGGGGATGTGTTGTGGAAGCCTGGAGGCGTCAGGGATTGAGCGCGTTGACGATCTAGCGCGAGGAAACACCCTTTGCCACACCAGCGACCTGAATGCGAGTCTCTGCCCGACGAAGCGCGGAAAGATCCTCAGAATCAGGATTGGCCTTGAGGCGAGCAAGAGCTGCTTGTGCTCGTTCCAGGTCAACATCTTCCGCAAGCTCTGCTGTTTCAGCAATGACGTTTACTTTGTCGCTGTCCACTGAGAAGAACCCACCGTGAACAGCAACGAGGACCTTGGATCCATCTTCGAGCTCAATTCGAAGCGGAGCTTCCACCAGGAGCGCCAACATTGGCTCATGGCCGCGAAGAATTCCTACGTCCCCTTCGGGGGTTTTCGCAGAGACGCTCTTGGCCTTTCCTGACCACAGGGCGCGCTCAGCGGAAACCACCGCAACTTCGAGTTGGTCAGCCATTATTAGCTGTCCTTCGCCAATGCGGCAGCATTCTTCTCGACATCTTCGATCCCGCCGCACATGAAGAACGCCTGCTCGGGAACGTGGTCAAACTCGCCATCCGCCAGCGCTTTGAAGGAGGAAATGGTTTCCTCAACAGGAACGAATGATCCTGGCTGACCGGTGAAGGCCTCTGCCACGAACATGTTCTGGGAGAGGAAGCGCTCAATACGGCGAGCACGTCCCACGAGTACGCGGTCTTCTTCGGAGAGTTCGTCAATACCGAGAATTGCAATGATGTCTTGGAGATCCTTGTAACGCTGCAAGATCTCCTTGACACGGGCTGCGACCCGGTAGTGTTCTTCGCCCACATAGCGTGGGTCGAGGATGCGGGAGTTGGAGTCCAGTGGATCCACAGCAGGGTAAATACCCTTTTCCGAAATCGGACGGCTCAACACGGTGGTGGCGTCCAAGTGGGCGAAGGTTGTTGCGGGCGCTGGGTCGGTCAAGTCGTCAGCAGGGACGTAAATCGCCTGGAGTGACGTGATCGAGTGACCGCGAGTTGAGGTGATGCGCTCCTGCAGCACGCCCATTTCGTCAGCAAGAGTTGGCTGGTATCCCACCGCGGACGGCATGCGTCCGAGCAGAGTGGATACCTCAGAGCCTGCCTGAGTGAAACGGAAGATGTTGTCAATGAAGAGAAGAACATCTTGCTTTTGAACATCGCGGAAGT
>CAZVLV010000064.1:0-7692 GCA_964628015.1 uncultured Aquiluna sp.
GCGGGATCAGGTGCCTCCCTGCGCTGAATGACGCCATCGACAACAGTTGAACCTGCAGTCTCAGCTAATTGAGCCAAATCTCGGAGCGAACGCTCTGCATCCTGGATTGATCCACTGGTCCACACACCTGCGAGAACAACCCTTTCCAATCGAACTTGGCGGTATTCAACTTCAGTAATATCTTCAAGCTCAGTCGAGAGATTTGCAACTCTTCTTAACCCAGCCCTCTGCTCAAGGTCAATATCACTCGAGATGTGAGAATCGGTACTCGATGCACGCGGTGCAGAATCCGCGAGAGAGCCATGAAACTCTGGTTCGCGTGAATCCTGCTCAAATAAACTCGATGAATGATTCTTCACAGTAGTTTTAGTCTAATCCATCGATATCGAGGCACGCGTGACGGAATTCATCGTGTGGACGAATCCGTGGTGGCACTTAATTCGAAGACTGGAATCTCACAAGAGTTCCTTTGGCAACAGGACCTTGCCTCGCGCAACCAAGTCCGCTGGGCCTCGAAGCCATAGTTGATCCCCCATGATGCTTACCCACAAGGTTCCTCCCGGGACATCAACCCTCACGTTATCTGTGGAGTCGCCTAACCTCTGCATCTCGATCCATGCCACCGCACATGCACCCGTTCCGCAGGAAAGAGTCTCACCACTCCCGCGCTCTACGACTCGCATAGCTACATGACGATGATCCTGACGTTGAACGAACTCAATATTGACTCCGTCGGGAAACACTTCCGCAGGACTGATGCGCGGCGCGCCAAGATCAAGTTCGGCGAGTTCAATGTCTTCTGGCACGTATACAACCGCATGTGGATTAGGAACCAACACCCCCTGCACTGGCCACGCGTCGATGGGCACTTCTGGATCCAGATGTGACAGGTGAACGGATAACTCACCGCCATCGCTAATTTTCCTCGCCATGCCCATAGACACACTGACAGAAAGATCGGCGTGTATCTCCACCTCATGCAGGCCAGCTCGAGTGGCGATGAGGAATTCCTTATTGGTTTCCAGCCCACTGGCTACAAGGTAGCGGGCAAAAACCCGTGCGCCGTTTCCACACATCTCCGCGATTGAGCCATCGGCGTTGCGGTAATCCATAAACCAAGGTGCAATATCCAGGCCATCGCACTCGGACATCAGAGCGGTGGGAACAACTCGAATGACCCCATCAGCCCCCAGCCCTCTTCTGCGATCGCACAGCCATCTCACTTGATCAACGGTGGGATTCCACACGGCTAACGTGTCTTGAATCACAACGAAATCATTGGCTGTTCCATGCCCCTTGGTGAAACTTAACTCTGCTAAGTGGGCCACAAGCGCAGACTATGCCATACGAGGAACTAGCCTCTCACTGCATTTGAGTGGTGCACCTAACTCTGCTGCGCCAACTGATACAACTCTGATGACACAGTGACCATTCTGCCGAGATCATAGATCGGCACAACCTGATTGTTATCTTTAATCAGTCTTACCTGCAGCGGATCATTTGCAAGCTCAATGACGCGCCTGACCAGTTGACGATCATCCGGTTCGAGGAATCCATTCACACCCTGAGAGATGAATGATCCCGTCCCGGTACCCATACGTGCTACAACAACGAGTCCAGCCGCCCTCGCCTCCAATGCTGCAATTCCGAACGACTCCTTTATCGAAGATTGAAGAAAAACATCAGATTCGGCATACACATCCCGAAGCTGCGAGTGACTCAGCCTTCCTGGAAGAGTTACTTTGAGTTGATGCCTATTCACATAGCGCCTTGCAAGTGAGAGTAGGGGTCCGTCTCCCACCAGAACCGCGGTTGTTTCGGGCCTGACTTTTTGCACTGCCCTGACAATTGATAACCAGGAACCGACCCGTTTACGAGGTGCCATGCGAAGCACGCCTACTAGCCGTAAATGATCCCTCTGGGACGGAGCACTCTGAGAGTTATCGGATTTCCATTGTGCGACATCGATTCCATTGGGCATAGTGTGGACGTACACATTCAGTGCATCCTGCACTCCCTGGGCGGCCTCACGACTGACGGCTGACCACACAAAATGGGATCCAGTGAATTGATTTGCGAAGGCGTGGTAGCCCAACCGCGCGATTCCACCCCACATACTGTGGACCGTTATGACAGTGGGTAGTTGCATTTCTCGAGCCGCCCTCATCGCACCCCAGGCAAATGGTGAAGTTGCACCAAGGTGAATGTGAAGAACACTAGGTTGCGTGGTGGTCAAATGCTCAACTAATTGGAGCCGCGTCCGAGGGTGCAATGGGAGCTCGAATGGCACGGGAAAGGTAACTCTCGTGACTCCATCCGAGATCGGACCCACGGTCGCCGTTACTACCTCAGCCCACAAGCCGGCGTTTTTCTGTGCGACAACAAGATTGGCGACCTGTGTTTCGATCCCACCTGTACGGGGGGCGTAGCAGTCACTAATGTGGACGATCGGCCCTCCGGGATTCAACACGGAAGTGACGTTACGCCACAATGGGCTCCTTATGCCCAATGCCTCCGATAAGCCACGCACCCTGCTTTTTGTCCACGCCCATCCGGATGACGAAGCTCTTTTGACCGCAGGCACCATGTCCCGCGCACACGCAGAGGGTCATCGCGTGATTCTCCTCGTGGCAACAGATGGCGCCGCGGGGTTGACATCTGAAGACTTTGCGCATTCACTGGAAACAGTTCGTCATGCTGAACTCATGCAATCTGCTTCGATTTTAGGTGTGGACAAGGTAATTACATGGTCACACCCAGACTCGGGGCTACATGCTGAGATAGCCAATGGGTTTGCCCATTTCGATGCGGATTCTCTCTCCGAGGAGCTGGCAGAGACTATTCGGGTGGAGGATGTCGACGTTGTAGTTGGCTATGATCCATCAGGAGGCTACGGGCATCCCGACCATATGCATGTTCACCGAATCGTGCGAAAGGCTCACCACAAAGTTGCCGATCAATGCACTCTCTTTGAGGCAACGCTGCCGCGTGAACCAATTGCTCATGCTGTGAGCGCTGCGACTCGACTAGGACTGACCCCTTCTGGATTTAACCCACAGGAATTCGAGCAGGCGTGGACTCCTCGACGAGACATTACTCATCGAGTAAATGTTCGTCGGTATATCACAGCGAAGAGGGAATCCATCCAAGCTCATGCATCACAAGCTCATGCGGATGGAACAGTGCGAACATTGGGCGTGCTCACTCACATGCCACGTCCACTATTTGCTGCCCTTATGGGTACCGAGTACTTTGTCAAAGTGAACTAACACCCTAGACCTGAGATCATCGGCATCCCACGGGAACCATGTGATCCGTGAATCCTGACGAAACCATCTTTGTTGACGCCGAGCGAACTTCGAAGTGGCGGAGACCATCTGCGATTGTGCTTCATCAAGCGAGATTTCACCGTCAACAACCTGAATGATCTGTGAGTAACCGATTGCCTTTCTGGCAGTTACACATTCACGCAGTCCATTATCAAGCGCTGATTCAACTTCCTGGATCAGGCCATTGGCTAGCATCGCTTCGACCCTGGATTCAATCCGCCTGTCCAAAGTGTCTCTATCAATGTCTAGCCCAATTCTGCACGCAGATACAAATACTTCTGGCTTTTTCGGAAGACTCGCAGTAAATGGCTTACCCGTAATGTCAATGACTTCAAGTGCTCGCACGATCCGACGCCCATTGCTTGGTGCAATATTTCGGGCAGCTTCTGGATCTCGTGCCTCTAGTAGCTTGTGTAGTTCCATTGATCCTTGGGAGTCAAGGAGCTCCACATAATGACTCCTTACCGCTGGATCTGTCCCAGGAAAGTCATAGACATCAAGCACCGAATTTACGTAGAGAACACTTCCACCTACGACAATCGGAAGATCCCCTGCGTTGTAAACGTCGCGGATGCGCGCACGAGCAATTTGCTGGAATTCCGCGACGTGTGCCACGTGACTTATGGGCCAGAGATCCAGCATGTGGTGAGTGATGCCATGCAATTCAGAAGGCGTTGGCTTGGCTGTTCCAATGCTCAGGTGTTGGTATGCCTGCATGGAATCAGTGCCAATTAGTTGACCAGAAACCTCTTGTGCGCATTCGACCGCAAGTTCCGTTTTACCTGATGCCGTTGGTCCGATGATTGCCAGAGCCAATTCAGTGCGCAAAAGTTGGAATACCTAACATCACAGATGGTCCGTTGGGTCGGTCATCCGAAATATCCCCCGCTCTAGTTGTGCGAGTTTTTATGTGGTCAGCAATGAGGTGATGCGGCGCTGCTGACACGATTAGAGCGGTAACAAAATCACCAGGCCTTGCACTTTCTCCATGCATGTCTACGTGCACGAGGCGCCCATCTGACGAACGTCCCGTGAGGCGATCGCGCCCATGATCTTTTCGGCCCTCTCCATGAGCCACCAGTACCTCGACTTCAGAACCCACAAGCTCCAGGTTGAGCTGCCACGTGATGTCGTTTACTCGGGCGATTAATCGTTCGTACCTCTCCTGAACCACTTCTTTGGGTAATTGATCAGGCATGGTTGCAGCGGGAGTGCCTGGTCTCTTCGAATACTGGAATGTATACGCGCCACTGAATCTCACCTGCTCCACAAGACTGAGGGTGTCGAGGAATTCATCTTCCGTCTCACCAGGGAAGCCCACAATAATGTCGGTCGTGATGGCAGCGTGCGGCATTGCTGCGCGAACTCGATCAATGATTCCGAGATAGCGCTCACGACGGTAGGACCTTCGCATACGCTGAAGTACAGAGTCTGATCCAGACTGCAGTGGCATGTGGAGTTGAGGCATAACGTTAGGAGTTTCAGCCATTGCTGCAATGACATCGTCGGTAAAGTCTCGCGGATGAGGGCTCGTGAAACGCACCCTCTCTAATCCTTCAATGTCTCCACATGAGCGGAGAAGTTTGCTAAATGCTTGCGGGTCTCCAAGATCACTGCCATACGCATTCACGTTCTGACCCAGAAGGGTTACTTCTACTACGCAATCTGCGACAAGCGCCTTAATTTCCGTGAGGATGTCACCGGCTCGCCTGTCCTTCTCCTTGCCTCGCAACGAAGGCACAATACAAAAAGTACACGTGTTATTGCAACCCACGCTGATGGACACCCACGCCGAATAACTCGCATCACGCTTTGTCGGTAAGGCAGAAGGAAACTCCACAAGCGCCTCTGCTATTTCTACTTGTGATTCTTGCTCGATACGAGCTCGCTCGAGGAGTGTGGGCAATGAGCCCAAATTGTGGGTTCCGAAAACAACATCGACAACGGGCGACTTACGAAGAATCTCACCCTGATCCTTCTGTGCGAGACATCCACCCACGGCTACCTGCAACCCTGGATTAGCCTCTTTCACAGGAACTAAGTGACTCAGATTTCCATACAACTTGTTATCGGCGTTTTCTCGAACCGCACACGTATTGAACACGATGAGATCAGGAACTAACCCAGGCGCGGAACTTGTATACCCTGCGGCCTCCAGCATGCCAGTGATGCGCTCAGAATCGTGGACATTCATTTGGCACCCATAGGTACGAACCTCATAGGTTCGCACTGGAGGCGTTGAAGGCATGGCAGACAGGGTAATGCTTAACCTCTACCGTGCAGCGACTGGTTGCGAATCGGGGTCATCAACCACTTCATCTTCGCCAGGCTCAATATGCACTTCGGGAAGGATTTTGCCGAGCCAACCTGGAATCCACCAATTCGCCTTGCCGATGATTGTCATCACCGCTGGAATGAAGATCAGACGAACAATGAATGCGTCAATGAGCACAGCAGCACCTAAGGCCACACCAAATAACTTAATGGTGTTTTCTGGCGTTGGTATAAAGGCAAGAAACACACTGGCCATGATTGCCGCTGCAATCACAACTACCTTGCCGGACCCAGCTAGTCCGCGCCGCACAGCCGCATTGTTATCTCCAGTGTGATCCCACTCCTCGCGCATGCGTGAGACCAAAAACACTTGGTAATCCATGGACAAGCCGAACAGAATGGCAAACACCATAATCGGAAGGAATGGGAAGATCGGTCCTGTTCCGGAAACTCCGAGGAGCTCATTGAACCAACCCCACTGGAAGACCGCCACGGTGATTCCCGTTGCAGCTGCGAAACTCAGCAAGCTAGTTATTGCTGCAGTCAAGGGCACAACGATCGATCTGAACAGAATCATGAGAGCAATAAAGCCAAGGGACACAACGATGATTAAGAAAATAGGCAGTGCGTCAACTAACACTCCCGTGAAATCATTTGTCACCGCCAAGGAACCTCCGACATACATGGTGGTACCCATGGTCTCCAACATTTGCGGTCCCGTAACATCGCGTAATTGCGCGAGTAGGTCATCTGTTGCTTCATCTTGCGGCCCAGTTTCGGGGATAATGAAGATCGCACCGACAGTGCCATCGGGACTTAATCCTTGTCCCGAAAGTTCCACGAGAGGCAGCATGGCGCTGGATGGATTGGTAGCGGCAACACCCGGTGTTCCTTCCAGCACCGCAACGGCCGCTCCGTACTCAGAGAAGTCACCCGGATTGCTCAGCTCGACTGCGGCTATGAATGGACCATTAACACCGGCGCCATAACCCTGCGCAGTGAGATCGTAAGCAATGCGTGTCGGCGATCCTTCCGCTGCTCCGGAGGCATCTGCAAATCCCAAGCGAAGCGAGAATGTGGGAATTGCAAGAATGGCAACAACCAATAGGGACAATGCAGCAAACAGCCATGGTTTGCGCTGAATGCTGTGACCGTACTTGGCCCACTTGGCTCCCTCTGGCTTGCCTTCTCCCGGTTTCGTGCCCCAGGGCAGTCGAAGACCCAGGGCCTTGGTACCCAGGAGGGATAGGGTTGCGGGGAGCAACCACAACGCTGCAAGCATCACCATCAGCACCGTGACTGATGCGGCAAGCGCTAGCCCATTGAAGAAGCCAATGCGCAAGATCAACAATCCGAGTAAGGCCACAATGACAGTCGTTCCCGCGAACAGCACAGCTCTGCCTGCCGTGTTCACAGCCTCAAGTGCAGCCTGCTTTGGCGGATGGCCAATGAGCACGGCTTGCCGATAACGATTCAGTACGAAAAGTGCGTAGTCGATACCGACGCCAAGGCCAATCATCGCTGCCAATGTAGGGGCAAATGTTGCAACGTCCATGAACAAGGCGACCATGAGGACCAGCATTTGTCCTGCAGCTAAACCGATGACGGCAACGACGATGGGCATACCCGCTGCAATGATGGATCCAAAGGCAATAAGGAGAATCACAATTGCCACCAAGATCCCGAATAATTCGCTTGACGGAGGCTCTTGACCCGCAAACTCAAGAATCTCGCCATTTGCCCCGACAGCGACGGCGTCGCTGTTCACGGACTTCACTAAGTCAAGAACTTGTTTTGCATCGGCCGTGGAAACGCTTTCCATGCCTCCTGCGAATGTCACCGTTGCAGTGGCCACGGTTCCATCAGGGCTTATTGGTGAATTCGCTGCAGCCGCGGCAGCAAAGGCAGGTTCGAGTTGCGCTTGCTGCTCTGGCGTGAGTTCCTGTAAAGCCTGTGACGCTCCTGGATTTGGTGCCGTGCATGCATTACCGAAGTGTGCAGATGGATCCGCAGGGTAGGTGACACATGACACCGAAGTAATTGCCGCGATAACAGCCAGCACCGGGGTAATTACCTGCACAGTTTGTGG
>CAZVLV010000065.1:0-7521 GCA_964628015.1 uncultured Aquiluna sp.
ATACATGCCAGCATCGGCACCCTCGTTTTCCTCCAAGACAGACAACACGCTACTTAAACCCATTGACTTTGCTCGGGTGACGAGTGCTGTGTCCTTAGGGTCCAAAGATGTCGGAGCAGGAGGGATTTCCACGCCGTATTCGGTTAACTTTGCAATCCAGTGCGCAGCATGTTTATCCTCTATATCGGCCAGTTCAATGAGCGCTTCGCGCCTTTCGCCATCGACTGTTTCCGCCAGTGATCGATACAGAAGCGAAGCATTTTGTTCGGCTTTGAGATACCTCAAGAATCGTTTCGGGTCTTTGTTCATGTCAGCCTGAACCTTCTGTATTGCCGGCGTCGGCGGCCGATGGATCCTGAAGCTGGTATCGATCAATAGCCTGATGCACCACACCTGGATCGATGAGTCCTTGCTCAACCAAGCAAGAGAGTGTTTGTACCGTGATCGACTCTGCGTCAACTAGGAAATGACGGCGCAGCGCACCTCGCGTGTCAGATAACCCAAAGCCATCGGTCCCAAGCGAGGCAAAAGGTGCACTCACCCAAGGACGAATTTGATCCTGCACCGCTCGCATGTAATCTGACACAGCGATAACCGGGCCTTCGCGACCATCCAGCTTGCTGCTTACATATGCGACCTTGCGGGCTTGTTCAGGGTGCAGCAAATTGAAACGATCAGTTTCTAGACCATCGCGCCGGAGTTCATTCCAGGATGTTACGGACCACACATCTGCAACAACACCCCAGTCATCTCGCAAAAGGTCTTGTGCCTTAAGTGCCCACGGCACTGCAACACCGCTGGCCAGAATTTGCGCTTTATGTCCAGGTCCATGGCCTTCACGAAGGAGATAGATACCTCGCAAAACGCCATCGACATCAAGATTGTCTGGCTCTGCGGGCTGGATATATGGCTCGTTGTAGACGGTGAGGTAGTAATAAATATTTTCGGAATCCTCGCCATACATGCGGCGCAGACCGTCTTTGACGATATGCCCGAGCTCATAACCGTATGCAGGGTCATAGGAAACGACTGCCGGATTCGTGCTGGCTAGCAGAATGGAATGTCCATCCTCATGCTGAAGTCCTTCGCCATTTAATGTGGTTCGGCCTGCTGTTGCTCCCAGAACAAATCCTCTGACCATTTGATCACCGGCCGCCCAAAAAGCATCGCCCGTGCGTTGGAAGCCAAACATGGAATAGAAGATGTATACGGGGATCATTGGCTCGTCATGTGTGGAATATGACGAACCGGCAGCAGTGAATGACGCCACCGATCCTGCTTCATTAATTCCTTCATGAAGAATCTGACCTGAGGTGGCTTCTTTGTAACTCAACATTTGTTCGCGGTCCACGGACGTGTACTGCTGCCCGTGCGGGGAGTAGATTTTTGCCGTGGGGAAAAGTGAGTCCATGCCAAATGTTCGAGCTTCATCAGGGATGATCGGAACAAAGCGTTTTCCAATATTTTCATCCTTGAGTAGGTCTTTGAAAAGGCGAACGAAGGCCATCGTTGTTGCAATGGGCTGGTTTCCTGACCCCCGCTTGACAGCGTCGTAGACCTTGTCGCCGGGTAGCACCAGTGGGCGTGACTTTTCCTGACGTGTGGGGATGGAACCACCGAGTTTTCTGCGCCGTTCCATCATGTATGCCAAGTTTTCATCTTGAAGACCTGGGTTGTAGTACGGCGGTAGATATGGATCAAGTTCTGAGTCGGGGATGGGAATGTGCAGCCGGTCGCGGAATTCTTTGAGATCATCGAGGGAAAGCTTTTTCATTTGATGAGTTGAGTTGCGTGCTTCAAAACTTGATCCGAGGGTCCAGCCCTTAATTGTCTTGGCCAAAATAAGTGTGGGTTGACCTTTTGTCTCGGTCGCAGCTTTATACGCCGCATACATTTTTCTGTAGTCGTGTCCGCCACGCGATAGATTCCAAATATCGTCATCGCTCCACGTGGCTACTAACTTTGCAGTTCTGGGATCTCGACCGAAGAAGTGTTCGCGAATGAATGCGCCATCTTCCGCCTTATAGGTCTGGAAGTCACCGTCATGGGTGTTGTTCATTAAATTCACGAGTGCGCCGTCTCGATCTGCGGCCAGGAGTTCGTCCCACTGGCGCCCCCAGATCACCTTGATCACATTCCACCCTGCACCACGGAAAAGTGATTCAAGTTCTTGGATGATTTTTCCATTGCCGCGCACGGGGCCGTCGAGTCTTTGTAGATTCGCATTGACAACAAAAATCAGGTTGTCGAGTTCTTCTCGAGCAGCCAGACCGATTGCGCCTACGGCCTCCACTTCGTCCATCTCACCATCGCCGAGGAACGCCCACACTTTTTGCTCTGAGGTATCGGCAAAGCCACGATTGTGCAGGTATTTGTTGAACCGAGCCTGGTAGATCGCATTGAGGGGGCCCAAGCCCATGGAGACCGTGGGGAACTGCCAGAACCAGGGCATGAGGCGCGGGTGAGGATATGAGGGAAGTCCACCTGCGGGATGCGAAAGTTCCTGCCTGAATCCATCCATTTGCGCCTCGGTCAGGCGACCTTCAACAAATGCGCGCGCATACATGCCAGGGGAGGCGTGACCTTGGAAGAAAATTTGGTCAGCACCGGCCGGATGATCAGGACCCTTGAAGAAGTGATTGAAACCGACTTCGTAGAGAGTTGCGGAACTGGCATACGTAGAGATGTGTCCACCCACGGATATCCCAGGGCGCTGTGCTCGGTGCACCATGATTGCCGCATTCCAGCGGATCATGGCCCGGATTCTTCTTTCCACAAATTCATCGCCGGGAAACCATGGTTCCCTGTCAGGTGAGATCGTATTGATGTAGTCGGTACTGCGAAGGCTGGGAACACCCACGTTTTGTTCAGCGGCCCGTCGAAGCAAGGACAACATGAGGTAACGGGCTCGATAGGTGCCACCGTGTTCAACCATCTTGTCGAATGAATCGATCCACTCGCGCGTTTCAGATGGATCAACATCAACATATTGGGTGGGTAATCCACCTGCGATTAACGAGCCTTGTGGGTCAATCACTCTTTCACCTTTCGCCTGTCACGTCCCGGGGTCTCCGGTGATGAACATGAGGTGGGAGCCTCTGAATGCATACAGCGGGAATCCCTACTCTCATTCTCTCGCATCGAGGGCTCGTGAGCACATGACCCTCGTTATCCAGGAATTACGCTGCCCTTCCGATGTTGACACGCTGCCCTTCCGACGTTGAATTGGGTCAATTTGATGCACGAGACGGGCTCATAAAGTGCTGATTTCGAGCGCGTTAGCCCAAATCGCTTGCCAAGTGCCTCATATTTCGGTGGACTAGCGCCTGTGAATCGAATGAAGGAGTGCGGTGAGCTCCCAAGCTTCATCTGGTGAACCCCAAGAATTGGCATTCCGATTGGGACTGGAATCAGGACTCGTGGTGCAAGAAATTGGCCATGATTCTGATACCGACCCTGATCTGCGGGCTGGGATTATTGCGGTCACTGGTGCAGACATGGTCGATCTGGATTACGAAGACGTTGTCGATGTAGCCGTGTTGTGGTTCCGCGAAGAAGATGGTGATCTCACTGATGCTCTCGTTGATGCCATCACACCTCTTGCTGATCAAGGTGTGGTCTGGTTGCTCACCCCTAAACCCGGGCGCCAAGGACACGTAGAACCGGAAGATATCACCGATGCCGCCCAAACAGCAGGCTTACGGCAAACCAGCACCATCAGTGCGGGGGCGCAATGGCAAGGAACTCGATTGGTGGCGCCACGGGCTAAACGCTAGTCTTCCGACATGTCAATTTCCGTTGGAGACCTTGCACCCGATTTCACACTGTCCAATCAATTTGGTGAAACCATCACGTTGTCGGACTACCGTGGCAAGAAAAATGTCGTCGTCATGTTTTACCCATTTGCCTTTACGGGTATTTGCACGGGCGAGCTGTGCACAATCCGTGATCGACGTCCGGATTTCATTAATGACACAACAGAGGTCCTCAGTATTTCTTGCGATGCCGCACCTTCACTCAAGGTGTTCTCCGAACAGGAAAATTTGACTCACAATCTTCTGAGTGATTTCTATCCTCACGGAGCAGTTGCTCAACAATATGGAGCATTCCTAGAAGGTAAGGGATTCGCTACCCGTGCGGCTTTTGTTATTGACAAAGAAGGAATAGTTCGCTGGTCGGTTGTCAATGGCCCAGGAGAGGCTCGCAATGCTGACGATTACCTGGCTGCACTGGCGGAACTCAACTAAATTTTTCCCGGAAAATCAGTATGTGAATTCACTCCCGAGGTGTGACGGGGCCCTGAGTAGCCGTTATGGCTTTTGTGTCGTCTGATTCATGGGTAGATGCACGATTAATCTGCTTTACATGTGACACAATCCCGCCGATAAGTGCGATTTGTGCGGTCATATCGGCACCTCGAACGGCCTGATGTGCTGCAGTGGCGCCAATACTTTCGGTGGGATCGTCTGTTGCCATGTTGTCGGCAGCCAATTCAATGAGGTCTGCTAACGGAGACAACGCTGCCTGTGGGATTTGAGGAGACGAATCTCCTCGGGTCGCTGAGCGCAGGTCATTAGCGATACTTAACACACGCGCACTCATGACTTGATTTGCCTGTAGTAACTCCTTGAGTTGAACAAGATCTGCACCGTGAATTCGAGGACTCCAGCGAGAATGTTTCGATAGATCTTCAAATTGTGCGGCCAAGCCGAGAACCTGATTTCGCAGTTCCACTGCCTGGTCATGCCAAAGGCGCGCATCCGTTCTTGTCGGGTTATCACGAAGATCTCGAGCAATTTGGGCAAGAACCTCCGCAAGTTGAACTTGCACTCGAGCTAATCCGGCAGCCAATTTCTGGGTATCGCGAGTTGGAGAGGCAAGGAATGAAGCGACAAGAGCAAATAGTGCCCCGATGACAACACCGTTAAACCTCTCAAAGGCGAGTTCTGTGGTCAGGTGTGAACCAACAACCAATATGACGGTGACAGATAAAGACGCGGCCACAGCGGGGGATTCATCTGGATTTGCATATTGCATTATTCGGGCCATGGCGAAACTGAGCGCGACCAACAACAAGATGACAACGGCGCCAGAGCCAATAACAGACACAATTCCCAGTGCTACCGCCGCCCCGACCAAGGCGCCGAGCAGTTGAATAAATGTTTCTTTAGCGGCATGGTGAAAGGTCACCCTCGTTGCTACTACCGCTGTAATCGCCGCGGGAACAGGAGAGGCGTAGGGAAGAGACTCAGACAAAAGATAGGCGCCGAATGCGGCTAATGATGTCAATACCGCGAGCCGCGCATAAGTGGTCGGCTTAAATCTTTTCAGCCTCGCAACTCTTTCGCTACTCTCCATGAGAGAAGTATCGCAGTTACGCAAGCACCAGTACCTGATCGGATACGAACTCGGCTTCAGCCCTGTCGTGGGTGACGTGAATGGAAGGGATATTTCGTTGCTGAAGTATCTCCCGCACTTCCTGTGACAGTCTCAAACGAGTATCTGAATCCAAAGCACTGTATGGCTCGTCAAAGAGGATGGCCCGCGGGTTGGGGGCGAGGGCGCGCGCCAATGCAACTCGCCCTGCCTGTCCACCGGAAATCTCCCATGTTCGTTGTTCTCGAATTGAACCAAGCCCCACCCAGTCAAGTAACTCTTCAGCTCGTTCGCGTGCACTGTCACGGTCCACATGTGAGGCTCGTAGCCCATAGGCAATGTTGTCGACGAGCGATAGGTGCGAGAAAAGTAATGGTTCTTGAAAGACCATACCTATTGACCTTTGGTGAATTGGAATTCCACTTAGAT
The DNA here is from genome assembly GCA_964628015.1 of uncultured Aquiluna sp. GTDB lineage: Bacteria > Actinomycetota > Actinomycetes > S36-B12 > S36-B12 > UBA4592. The sequence goes on from CAZVLV010000065.1 coordinate 5,806, forward strand.
CTCTGCCGTCAAGATGAATTGACCCAGATATTGGTGGAATCACTCCAATAATTGTGGAGAGCAAAGTGGACTTTCCGCAGCCGCTTGGACCCAGGACTGCGAGTGTGTGACCAGGTGGAATGTCAACCGACACTGGTGGAAGAAGGGCCTTGGTATATCCAATGACAACATTGTCCAGTAGCAGGCCTGGCGTGGTTGATGTCATTTATGAGCCTTGGCACTCATTCGATCAACAATAAGCATTAAGGCGAGAGTAGCTGCTATCAGAATGACACTGAGAACAGCGGCCGTTGCATAAGCCTGTTCGCCTGGTCGAGACAGCAACTTTGAAATTTGAATGGGCACTGTCGGAGAGTCTGCGCGGGCTAGAAATGATGCCGCTCCAAACTCACCTAGCGAGACGGCGCCAGCCAATCCGCCTGCTGCAAGCATCACCATTCGCACGATATTCCCGTACGCCGTCCACCAAGCACGATTCGGCGACGCACCTAGGCTGCTCGCAACGACCATGCGTCGTGGATCTGCTGCTCGCAGTACGGGGGCTGCAAGTGCGACAACCAAGGGCACAGCAACGAGTGCATGGGCAATAGGAATGAGAACGCCCAGGGAGCGCATATCAATTGGCGGACGGCCAAATGCCAATAGCGTTCCTAGCCCAACGGTTGCGGCGGAAAGTCCCAGTGGAATAAGGCTGATAAATGCGAGGAATGGATGCCTTCCCATAACCGCAATGGCGATGGCACCACCTACAAAAGCAGCGACCAATGCGGTAAGTATGGCAAGTAGAAGTGAAAGTCCAAGTGCGTGTAGTGGTGAACCTAATCGCGCGAAGGCATCAGAAGACTCTGGAAGTGAGATCCACCATGCGAGCGTGAATCCATTTCGGCCCGAGAGCGAAGCCCAAACAATGCTCATGATCGGAGCAATGATCAGGGCAGAGGAGATAGCAGCGACCGAATACACCCAGAATTTAGCTTTCACAGAAGTTAAGTGAGACAAATATTGTGTCTGAGTCGAGTTTCCGTTTCTGAGGGTCGATGCCGCTTTACGAGTACGGGCTGCCATAAACAAGACAACACTCACGATGAGCAGCTGCATGATTGCGCTGGCAAGAGCTCCTGGGAAATCGAGGAGTACGGATGACTGCCGAAGAATTACTTGTTCCAGGGTTCGCGTGCTGGATCCGTCACCCAAAATGGTCACCACACCAAGGGAAGTGAAACTAAAGACAAAAACCACACAAGCGGAGGCCAAGATTGAGGGAGTGAGGTGCGGCAGCGTAATTGTGCGAAACGTTCGCCATGAAGTTGCTCCAAGTGTACGTGCGACAACTATTTGTTGGGGGTTAATTGAACTCCATTGAGCTCCTACAACTCTTACGACTACAGCAATATTGATGTACGCGTGTGCGAGAACAACCAACAACAATCCTGGTTCGAGTATTCCCCCAAAGAGTGATTGAAATCCCAACGCAACAACCACGGTAGGCAAAACGAATGGCACTGTGGCCAAAGCCAACACAATAGATCGACCTGGAAATTGATATCGGCTCAAGATGCCCGCAAGCGGGAGGCCGACTACCAGGGAGAGCACCACACTGATCACGCTCTGAACACTTGCCACTAACGCTACTGCCCATGTGCTGTTGCTGGTGAGAGCAGAAATTGTGTCGGAGGTCCACGCTGTGCGAGTGAGAACTACGAGTGGATAAATCAA